>NZ_JAGIXF010000080.1:0-27250 GCF_021483755.1 Burkholderia sp. WTPI3
CCCGTGCCCCGTGTCGGGTGTCGTCACATGTCCGCTGTACCGCCTTCGGCGACCGCAGCATCATACAACGCGGTTTGCGCGATCGCCGCGGCGATGCCCGCGTCGTCGTGCGAGCCCTCGAGCATGCCCCAGCGCCGGTATTGCAACAGGAACCACCGGCCTTCTTGCGGATCCGGCCGGTTCACGGCGCCGCCGTCGTGAAAGCGGACCGGCAGCGGCGGCTGCGCGAACGGCCCCGCGCCGTAGTCGCCGAGCAGGCGCGGCGCGATCAGCCGCGCCGGCACACCGAGCGCATCGGGCGATGCGAGCCAGCCGGCCGCGTCGCGGCGGTGTGCGGCGCTGTCGAGCCATGCGCACGCATCGACGAGCGTGCGGATCAGTGCGCGCGCGGTGGCCGGATACAGCGCGACGAACTCGCGCCGGGCCGCGAGCACCTTCTCCGGATGATCGGGCCAGATTTCGCTGGTGACGGCGACGGTGCGGCCCGCGCCGCACGCATCGGCCACCGCGTGCCACGGCTCGCCCGCGCAGAAGCCGTCGAGCTCGCCGCCAGCGAGCGCCGCGACCATCTCGGGCGGCGGGATCACGACGCTGCGCACATCGCGCAGCGGATCGACGCCATGCGACGCGAGCCAGTGGTTCAGCCACATCGCGTGCGTGCCGGTCGGGAAGGTCTGCGCGAGCAAGGGCTTGCGGCCGAGCGTCGCGAAGGCGGCGCGCACATCGCCGCTCGCGCGGTACGCGTCGGCGAGGCCACCGGCGAACGTGATCGCCTGGCCGTTGCGGTTGAGCACCATCAGCGCGGCCATGTCGGCCTGCGGGCCGCCGATGCCGACCTGCAGCCCGCACACGAGCCCGTACAGCGCGTGCGCGGCATCGAGCTCGCCGCTCAGCAGCTTGTCGCGCACGGCGGCCCACGACGGCTGGCGGCTCAGTTCGAGCGTGAGGCCGTGGCGCGCGCCGAGATTGAGCCGCTGCGCGACGATCAGCGGGGCCGCGTCGCTCAGCGCGACGAACCCGAGACGAAGATGCGCGCGTTCCGGCGCGGCGGGAGAGGAAGGTTTCATGGGATTCAGGTCCGAAGGGGCGCGTCGAGCAGTTGCCGCGCGACGTCGACGATGCGCAGCCCCTGATCCATCGCGCGCTTGCGCAGCAGCGCATACGCATCGTGCTCGGTCAGCCTGCGCTGATCCATCAGCAGACGCTTCGCGCGGTCGATCAGCTTGCGTTCGGCGAGCTCGCGTTCGACGTCGGCGAGCCGGCGGCGCAGCGCATCGTCGTGCGAGAAGCGCGCCAGCGCGACTTCGAGGATCGGCGCGAGACGCTCGGCCGACAGCCCTTCGACGAGATACGCGCTGACGCCCGCGCCGACCGCCGCGTGAATCAGCGCCTGGTCGGCGTCGTGGCTGAACATCAGCACGGGGCGCGGCGCGGTCGCGTTCATCACGGCAAGCTGTTCCAGCGTGTCGCGTGACGGGGAATCGGTATCGATGATCACGACGTCGGGGTGCTGCTCCTCCACGGCGGCGGGCAGGCGCGCGGGCGTCGCGACGTCGTTCAGCATCTCGTAGCCGAGGCGCGCGAGCGCGTCGCGGAGTTCGCCGATCGGCTTGTCGGTATCGGTGACGAGCAGCACGCGCAGGCGTGCGGGCGAGGCGGGCGAACTCATGACGCGAACGGGAGCGGACAGGCTGCGATGCAACGAGTGAACGGAGATTGCGGGGCGCGGACGGATGACGACGGATTCGTGACCTCGTGTTCGCGTCCCCGGCAGCCGGCGCGAACGCGGCTGCGGTCAACGGAAAGGGCGTGCGGACAGCGCCGCGCGATGCGACGCATTACGCGGCCCTGGGCAACATCGCGTTATCGGCGGCATCGGCAGCATCCGTGCACTGCACGAACGCTTCGCCGATCGCCGCGCCGACGAGCATCACGGCCGGGCTGCCGAGCCCGGCCGCGGCCACGCCGTGCGCGAGGCTGCCGAGCGTGCCTGTCCAGCGGCGTTCGTGCGGCGTGCCTGCCCACTGCACGGCGGCGGCCGGCGTCGACGCGGGCAGCGCGTCGAGCAGACCGGCCGCGATGCGCTCGACGCGGCTCATCCCCATGTAGATCGCGAGCGTCGTGCCGGTCGCGGCGAGCGCGCGCCAGTCGGGCTCGCCGTGATCCTGGCGATGCGCGGTGACGAACGTGACGCCTTGGCAGTGCTCGCGGTGCGTGAGCGAGATGCCGAGGCTCGCGGCGGCCGCGAAGCCCGACGAGATGCCGTTGACGATGTCGACCGGAATCGCGGCGGCGCGCAGCGTCGCTAGTTCTTCGCCGGCGCGGCCGAACAGCAGCGCGTCGCCGCCCTTCACGCGCACGACGTGCGCGCCGCGCAGCGCGTAGCGGCGCATCAGTCGCTCGATGAACGCCTGCGGCGTGGAGCGGCAGCCGCCGCGCTTGCCGACGCGGATCACGCGCGCGTGCGGGGCGAGTTCGACGATGCCGGGCGCGACGAGATCGTCGAGCAGCAGCACGTCGGCAGCCGCCAGCGCCTTCACGGCCTTCAGTGTGAGGAGATCGGGATCGCCGGGGCCGGCGCCCAGCAGCGTGACTTTGCCTGTCGTCATGTCGTATTCCAGTGCCGCGTGCGTGCGGCGGCCGATCAAACATTGTTGCTGGCGGCGGCGGGCGGTCGAAGCGACCACGGCATCCGGCCGTGCCGCGCACGGGGGACGTCGTTGTCCTGGTTTGCTGTGCCCGCCGGTGACGGCGGGCCTGCTTTGCGGAGACTGCCCACCGGCGCCGTTGCCGGTGTGTGAAGCAGACTCAGCAATATCCGGGCCAACTGGCGCGAACGGTGCGGCGCGCGTGGTGCCATGTGCTGCGCGACGGCCGTGACGGGCGGGGAATGCTCATGCAGCCGCCGGGGGCGCGGCGCATGCGATGCCGCAGCGATGTGCGTCGTGCCGCACCGGCGCGCACCGCGATGTCGCACGGCGACAGTGCTGCAGCGCACCACATCTGTGCCTCGCCGCATGCCGGCGCATCGCGCGCGGCGCACCGCGGCGACGCGTTCGACCACCGGTGAGCCTTGTACGGCGAGGGTCTTCGCGCGATTTGCGCCGACATGGCACGGCGTTTGCGTAAGCTCGTCCGGGCGGATCAACGGCGATCCGTCCGCAGTACCGATTACCGACGCGCCCGGCAACGGGCTTCATGGGCAACGGCGTCCTACGCATCGGGTCTCTCGACGAGACCGGGTGCGCAGGACGCCGTTTTTCGTTTGGCGGATTGACATGACCGACAAAGCTACCCGTATCGATCTCTTCAGCTTCCGCACCGCGCCGATGCGCGCGTTCCATCTCACGTGGATGGCGTTCTTCGTGTGCTTCTTCGCGTGGTTCGCATGCGCGCCGCTGATGCCGCTGATCGCGCGCGAATTCCATTTCACCGCGGCGCAGGTCGCGAACATCAACATCGCGGCAGTGGCCGCGACGATCGCCGTGCGGCTGCTGGTCGGCCCGATGTGCGATCGCTTCGGCCCGCGCCGCGTGTACGTCGGCCTGCTGGTGCTCGGCGCGATCCCCGTGTTCGCGGTGTCGTTCACGCACGACTATCTGTCGTTCCTGATCTGCCGGCTAGGCATCGGCGCGATCGGCGCGGGCTTCGTGATCACGCAGTACCACACGTCGGTGATGTTCGCGCCGAACGTGGTCGGCACCGCGAACGCGACGACGGCCGGCTGGGGCAACGCCGGCGCGGGCGCGACGCAGGCGATGATGCCGCTGCTCGTCGCGGCCGGCCTGATGCTCGGCTTCGGCGACGACGCGTCGTGGCGCGTCGCGCTGGTCGTGCCGGGCGTCGCGATGCTCGCGATGGCGTGGGCGTACTGGCGCTTCACGCAGGACTGCCCGCAAGGCGACTTCGCTGCGCTGCGCAAGCAGGGCGTGACGGTCGACAGCGGCAAGAAGGGCGGCTGGGCCAGCTTTGTCGCCGCATGCGGCAACTATCGCGTGTGGATGCTGTTCGTCACCTACGGCGCGTGCTTCGGCGTCGAGGTCTTCATCCACAACATCGCCGCGCTGTACTACGTCGACCACTTCAAGCTGTCGCTGAAGGACGCCGGCTTCGCGGTGGGCCTGTTCGGGCTGCTCGCGCTGTTCGCCCGCGCGCTCGGCGGCTGGCTGTCGGACAAGATCGCCGCGCGCCGCAGCCTCGACGTGCGCGCGACGCTGCTGTGCGCGCTGATCGTCGGCGAAGGGCTCGGACTGATCGGGTTCTCGCACGCGCAAGGCATCGGCACGGCACTTGTCGCGATGCTGACCTTCGGCCTCTTCACGCACATGGCCTGCGGCGCGACCTACGCGCTCGTGCCGTTCATCGACCGCAAGGCGCTCGGCGGCGTCGCGGGGATCGTCGGCGCGGGCGGCAACGTCGGCGCGGTGGCCGCGGCCTTCCTGCTGAAGGGCGTTGGCGACGTGCAGCAGACGCTGAGCATGCTTGGCCTCGCCGTCACCGCGACCGCGCTGTGCGCGATGGCCGTGCGCTTCAGCGAAGAACACAAGGCACGCGAGGCCGAGTTGCGCGATCGCGCGCTGGCTGCCGTGAATGCCGCGAACTGACCGACGGAAGGAAACGTCATCATGAAACTCATCGTCATCGGCCACGGGATGGTCGGCCACAAGCTCCTCGAATGCATCGCGGCACAGGCCGGCACGGCGCACGCGCCGCAGGTCACGGTGCTCGGCGAGGAGCCTCGCCCGGCGTACGACCGCGTGCACCTGTCGGAATTCTTCGCGGGAAAGTCGGCGGACGACCTGTCGCTCGTCGAGCCCGGCTTCTTCGAGCGCCATCCGCAGTTCGACCTGCGCCTGAATGCGCGCGTCGCGTCGATCGATCGCGCCGCGCACACGGTCATGCTCGAATCGGGCGAAACGCTCGCGTACGACAAGCTGGTACTCGCGACGGGCTCGCGCCCGTTCGTGCCGCCGATGCCCGGCCACGATCGCGCCGGCTGCTTCGTGTACCGCACGATCGAGGATCTCGAAGCGATGCAGGCGTGCGGCACGCACGCGAAGCGCGGCGTGGTGGTCGGCGGCGGGCTGCTCGGCCTCGAATGCGCGAAGGCGCTGCGCGACATGGGGCTCGATACGCACGTCGTCGAGTTCGCGCCGCGGCTGATGGCGGTGCAGGTCGACGACGGCGGCGGCCGGATGCTGCGCGCGAAGATCGAGGCGCTCGGCGTGACCGTGCATACGGGCAAGAATACGCTGGAAATCGTCGACGGCGAGGCGGGCACGCACCGGATGGCGTTCGCCGACGGCTCGCACCTCGACGCCGACATGATCGTGTTCTCGGCCGGCATCCGCGCCCGCGACGAACTGGCGCGTGCATGCGGACTGGACATCGGCCCGCGCGGCGGCGTCGCGATCGACCAGACGTGCCGCACGAGCGACGCCGACATCTACGCGATCGGCGAATGCGCGGCGTGGAACGGGATGGTGTACGGCCTCGTCGCGCCGGGTTACGACATGGCGCGCGTGGTCGCGAAGCAGTTCGGCGGCGACGTCGACGAAGCGGCGCAAGCCGCGTTCGCCGGCGCCGACATGAGCACCAAGCTGAAGCTGATGGGCGTCGACGTCGCGAGCATCGGCGACGCGCACGGCACCACCGCAGGCAGTCGCACCTACCAGTACGCGGACGAGCGCCGCCAGGTCTACAAGAAGCTGGTGGTGTCGGACTGCGGCAAGTTCCTGCACGGCGCGGTGATGGTCGGCGACGCGGCGGAATACGGCACGCTGCTGCAGATGATGCTCAACCGCATCGAGCTGCCCGAGTCGCCGGAATTCCTGATCCTGCCGTCGTCGGACGGCGCGGCGAAGCCCGCGATCGGCGCCGACGCGTTGCCGGAAGGCGCGCAGATCTGCTCGTGCAACAACGTGTCGAAGTCGCAGATCTGCTCGGCGGTCGCCGGCGGCGCGACCAGCCTCGGTGCGCTGAAGTCGTGCACGGGCGCCGGCACGTCATGCGGCGGCTGCGTGCCGCTCGTCACGCAGATCATGAAGGCCGAGATGAAGAAGCAGGGCCTCGCGGTCAACAACCATCTGTGCGAGCACTTCCCGCATTCGCGCCAGGAGCTGTTTCACCTGATTCGCGTGGAGCGCATCACGACCTTTGACGAACTGCTGGCAAAGCACGGCCACGGCCTCGGCTGCGACGTGTGCAAGCCGGCCGTCGCGGGCATCCTTGCGTCGTGTTTCAACGAGTTCGTGCTGAAGAAGGAGCACGCGGGGCTGCAGGACTCGAACGACTACTACCTCGCGAACATCCAGCGCGATGGCACGTATTCGGTCGTGCCGCGCATGCCGGGCGGCGAGGTGACGCCGGAAGGGCTGATCGCGGTCGGCCAGGTCGCGCGGAAATACGGCCTCTACACGAAGATTACCGGCGGCCAGCGCGTCGACCTGTTCGGCGCACGCGTCGAGCAACTTCCGTCGATCTGGGAGGAGCTGATCGCGGCCGGCTTCGAATCGGGGCATGCGTACGGCAAGTCGGTGCGCACCGTGAAGTCGTGCGTCGGCTCGACGTGGTGCCGTTACGGCGTCGGCGATTCGGTCGGCCTCGCGATCGATATCGAGAATCGCTACAAGGGCTTGCGCGCGCCGCACAAGATCAAGTTCGGCGTGTCAGGCTGCACGCGCGAGTGCGCGGAAGCGCAGGGCAAGGACATCGGGATCATCGCGACCGAGAAGGGCTGGAACCTGTACGTGTGCGGCAACGGCGGGATGAAGCCGCGTCATGCCGAACTGCTCGCGTCCGACCTCGACCGTGCGACGCTGATCCGCTACATCGACCGCTTCCTGATGTTCTACGTGCGCACGGCCGACCGGCTGCAGCGCACCAGCGTGTGGCGCGACAACCTCGAAGGCGGGCTCGACTACCTGACCGACGTCGTCGTGCACGACAAGCTCGGGATCGCCGCCGAACTCGAAGCCGACATGCAGCACGTGGTCGACACCTACGAATGCGAATGGAAGAAGGCCGTCACCGATCCGGAAACGCGCAGGCGCTTCCGCCATTTCGTGAACAGCGACGCGCCGGACGCAACCATCGCATTCGTCGAGACGCGCGGCCAGATCCGTCCCGCGACGCCCGACGAGCGCGTGGGCGGCAAGCCCGTCTCGATTCCCGTCGTCGCCGAATCCGCAATCGAATCCGCAACCGCCTGACCCTGACCGACACCAGCGTCTTTTCCAAGGAGCCCATCATGAACGATCGTCTTCCGCTGTCCTGGACCCGCGTATGCCCGCTCGACGACATCGTGCCGAACACCGGCGTATGCGCGCTCGTCAACGGCGAGCAGGTCGCGGTTTTTCACGTCGCGCATGCCGAAGAAGGCGGCGTGTTCGCGATCGACAACGTCGACCCGGTGTCGCACGCGGCCGTGATGTCGCGCGGGCTGATCGGCAGCCTCGGCGAGCGCGTCGTGGTTGCATCGCCGCTGTACAAGCAGCATTTCGACCTGCGCACCGGCGAATGCCTCGAATCGCCCGAGCAATCGGTGAGCGCGTATCCGTCGCGGGTCGAGGACGGTTTCGTGTGGATCGCCGCCTGAGTACCCGGAGCACGCATGAGCGCCACCCCCGTCAAGAGCGTGTGCCCGTACTGCGGCGTCGGCTGCGGGATGGTGCTGCACGTCGAGGATGGCGAAGTCGTCAAGGTATCCGGCGACTCCGACCATCCGACCAACTTCGGGCGGTTGTGCACGAAGGGCTCGTCCGCGCACGTCGCGCTGCGCCGCTCGGGGCGGCTCGATCGTGCGTTCGTGCGCCGCGCGCGCGAGGACGACCTCGTGCCGCTGCCGGCGCGCGACGCGATCGCCGAGACCGCGCGGCGGTTGCGCGCGGTGCTCGACACGCACGGGCCCGATGCGCTGTCGTTCTACGTGTCGGGGCAGATGTCGATCGAGGCGCAATACCTCGTCAACAAGCTCGCGAAGGGCTTCGTCGGCACCAACAACATCGAGTCGAACTCGCGGCTGTGCATGGCGAGCGCGAGCACCGGCTACAAGCAGTCGCTCGGCGCGGACGGCCCGCCCGGGTCGTACCAGGACTTCGATCGCGCGAACCTGTTCTTCGTGATCGGCGCGAACATGGCCGACTGCCACCCGATCCTGTTCCTGCGGATGATGGATCGCGTGAAGGCCGGCGCGAAGCTGATCGTCGTCGATCCACGCCGCACCGGCACTGCCGACAAGGCCGACCTGTTCCTGCAGATCCGGCCGGGCACCGATCTCGCGCTGACCAACGGGCTGCTGCACCTGCTGCACGCCAACGGGCGCACCGATGCCGCGTTCATCGAGGCATACACCGAAGGCTGGGACGCGATGCCCGCGTTCCTCGCCGACTACACGCCCGAGCGCGTCGCCGAAATCACGGGGCTCGCGCAAGCCGACATCCGCACGGCCGCGCAATGGATCGGCGACGCGCAGGAATGGATGAGCTGCTGGACGATGGGGCTCAACCAGAGCACGCACGGCGTGTGGAACACCAATGCGATCTGCAACCTGCATCTCGCGACGGGCAGGATCTGCCGCGCCGGCAGCGGGCCGTTCTCGCTGACCGGCCAGCCGAACGCGATGGGCGGGCGCGAGATGGGCTACATGGGGCCCGGCCTGCCGGGCCAGCGCTCGGTGGCATCCGACGACGACCGGCGCTTCGTCGAGAACCTGTGGCGCGTGCCGGCCGGCACGCTGCGCAAGGATACCGGCAAGGGCACCGTCGACCTGTTCGAGCGGATGGCGGCCGGCGACATCAAGGCGTGCTGGATCGTCTGCACGAATCCGGTCGCGACCGTGCCGAACCGGCAGAACGTGATCGCGGGGCTGCAGGCCGCCGAGCTCGTGATCGCGCAGGACGCGTTCCTCGACACCGAGACCAATCGCTACGCGGACATCCTGTTGCCCGGCGCGCTGTGGGCCGAGGGCGACGGCGTGATGATCAACTCCGAGCGCAACATGACGCTGATGCGCGCCGCGATCGCGCCGCCCGGCGACGCGCTGCCCGACTGGCGCATCGTCGCGGAAGTCGCGCGCGCGATGGGTTTCGGCGATGCGTTCGACTATGCGTCGGCGGCCGACGTGTTCGACGAGATCGTGCGCTTTTCGAATCCGGCGACGGGCTACGACCTGCGCGGCGCGAGCCATGCGGCGCTGCGCGATGGCCCGGTGCAATGGCCGGTCGCGCCGGGCACCGCGCGCGACCGGCATCCGGTCCGCTACCTGAACGACGGCGTGAGCCAGACGCTGCGCGCAGCCGCCGACGGGCGCGACGCGCCGCGCCTCGCATTCCCGACACCGTCCGGCAAGGCGCGCTTCTTCGCGCGGCCGCACGTCGCGCCGGCCGAACTGCCCGACGACACGTTCCCGATCGTGCTGAACACCGGCCGGCTGCAGCACCAATGGCACACGATGACGAAGACGGGCAAGGTCGCGATGCTCAACAAGCTGAATCCGCGTCCGTTCGTCGAACTGCATCCGGACGATGCGAGCGCGCTCGGCATCGCCGCGAAGGACAGCGTCGAGATCCGCTCGGCGCGCGGCCGCGCGGTGCTGCCGGCCGTCGTGACCGAGCGCGTGCAGCGCGGCAACTGTTTCGCGCCGATGCACTGGAACGACGTGTACGGCGACGATCTGTGCATCAACGCGGTGACGAACGACGCGATCGATCCGGAATCGCAGCAACCCGAACTGAAATATTGCGCGGTCGCGCTGACGCGCGTCGACACTGACGTGTTCGCGTCGGCCGACGACGACACGGCGCGCAACGATGCATGCGCGGACGGCGCGCGAACCGCACCCGCGATCGCGCCGATCACGGCTTCACAGGAATCCGACATGGCAGACCTCGACACTTTTGCGGCCGCGCTCGGCGTGGCCGATCTCGCGCCGCCGCCGCTGACCGATGCGGAGCGCCTGTACGTGGCCGGCCTCGTCAGCGGGCTGAAGGCGAGCGCCGGCCGGCGCGAAGGCAGCGTGCCGGTGCTGCCGGCCGGCGCGCCGCTCGCGCCGCCGGTGCGGTTCTGGCTCGACGGGATGCTCGCCGGGCTGTTCAGCCGCACCTCGCCCGCCGGCGTGCCTGCGGCGGCGCCCGCGCTGCCGGCGGAAGCCGCCGCGCCCGGCGGCGTGCGGATCGTGCGCACGCGTCCCAAGGTCGTGCTGCTGTGGGCGTCGCAGACCGGCAACATCGAATCGCTGACCGAGGATTACGCGACGCAGCTGATGAACGCGGGCTTCGAGATCCGCACCGCATGCATGTCCGACTACCCGGTCGCGTCGCTGGCCGGCGCGCAATACGTGCTGCTGATGACGAGCACGTTCGGCGATGGCGACGCGCCCGACAACGGCAGCGAGTTCTGGGACGCGCTGCAGGCCGGCAGCGCGGCGCGGCTCGACGGCGTGCACTTCGCGGTGCTCGCGTTCGGCGATCGCAACTACGACCAGTTCTGCGGACACGGCCGCCGGCTCGATGCGCGGCTCGCGGAACTCGGCGCGGCACGCCTGTGCGCGCGCGTCGACTGCGACGTCGAATTCCAGCGCGATGCCGACCAGTGGCTCGAACGCGTGGTCGCGCGGATCAAGGAGGCCGATGCGGCGCTGCACGCGGTGCCGTCCGCCGGGATGAGCCCGTCGGGGCTGCTGCCGAGCAAGGCGCATCCGGCGCCGTCGAAGCTCGTCGCGAACCTGCGGCTCAATCGTCCGGGCGCCGCGAAGGACACGCGTTACGTGTCGCTGTCGACCGACGGCGCGAATCTCGAATACGAAGCCGGCGACGCGCTCGGCGTGTGGCCGACCAACTGCCCGGAGCTGGTCGACGAGTTGCTGGCCGTCACCGCGCTGAAGGCCGATGCGCCGGTGTCGGTCGCGGGCATCGGCGATGTGCGTCTCGGCGATGCGCTCGCGCGCCACTTCGACATCACGCGCCCGCATCCGGACACGCTGGCGTTCATCGCGTCGCGCAGCACGAACGGCGCGTTGAAGGCGCTGCTCGGCGACGAGCGCAGGGCCGACCTGAAGCAGTGGTTGTGGGGCCAACAGCTTGCGGACGTGCTGCACGAGTTTCCGGTCGAGCTGTCGGGCACGGAGCTGGTCTCGATGCTCAAGCGCATGCAGCCGCGGCTGTATTCGATCGCGTCGAGCCCGAGCGCGCATCGGGGCGAGATTCACCTGACCGTGTCGGCCGTGCGCTATCACAACGGCCGCCGCGCACGCAAAGGCGTCGCGTCGACGTTCCTCGCCGATCGCGCGGACGACGGCCGCGTGCCGGTGTTCGTGCAGAAGTCCGCGCATTTCCGGCCGCCGGTGAACGGCGACGTGCCGGTCGTGATGGTGGGGCCGGGCACCGGCGTCGCGCCGTTCCGCGGCTTCCTGCACGAGCGGCAGGCGCGCGGTGCGCGCGGCCGCAACTGGCTGTTCTTCGGCGAGCAGCATGCGCAGACCGACTTCTACTACGGCGACGAGCTGAGCGCGATGCGCGACAGCGGCTTCCTGACGCGGCTCGATCTCGCGTTCTCGCGCGACCAGGCCGACAAGATCTACGTGCAGGACCGGATGCGCGAGCAGGGCGCCGAGCTGTACGCGTGGCTGGAGGAGGGCGCGCACTTCTACGTGTGCGGCGACGCCGCGCGCATGGCGAAGGACGTCGATACCGCGCTGAAGGCGGTCGTGGCCGAGCACGGCGGGATGTCGGACGAAGCCGCGAACGACTACGTCGCGCGGCTCGCGAAGGCGCGGCGCTACATGCGCGACGTGTATTGACGGTGGGCGGCTGGCGCTTATTGCTGCCGTTCCCACGCGTTGGCCTGTTCGGCGCGCACGAACGCTTCCGACGCTTGCGGCAGCAGGTTGCGGAACGCGCCGCCGTCGCGTTCGATCACGTCGACCATCTTCGCGATCATTTCCTCCGGATCGTGCTGTTCGAGCGGGAAGGTCAGCCGCTCGGGCGTCACGGTGTGGACGGCCGGGTCGTGCCAGCGCCGCGGCGTTTCCATCATCCGGTCGTTGAAGCCGGTGCGGTACGGGCCAGGGTTCACGACCGCCACGCGGATACCGTGCGGCGCCAGCTCCGCATGCATCGCCTCGGCCACCGCTTCGATCGCGTGCTTCGACGCGCAATAGGCGCCCGTGAACGGCCCGGTGATGAGCCCCGCGATCGACGACACGAACACGATCTTGCCGTGCTTGCGCGCGAGCATCCCGCGTGCGATCTGCTGCGTGAGTTCGAGCGGGCCGAACACGTTGACGTCGAACAGGTCGCGCACGATCTCGACCGGCAGGTCGACCAGCGCGCCGGCTTCGCCGACGCCCGCGTTGTGCACGAGCACGTCGATGTCGAGTTCGGCGGCGCGGGTGCGATCGTAGGCCGACGTGACGTCGAGCTTCACCGCGCGCACGGTGGTGTCGCGCCGCGCCGCGTCGTGCGTCAGCGCGTCGATCTCGGCAGTCGTGCGTACGCCGGCCGTCACGTCGTGACCGTGTTGTGTGAGCCGCAACGCGACTTCGCGGCCGAAACCGGTGCCCGCGCCGGTGATGAGGATGCGTTTCGTTGCCATGTACTTACCCCGAGATGTGGAAGGTTGCATGAAAGAGATCGCTGCAGTGACGCGCGATCGCGTCGTCCTGTTCGACGCTGCCGCCCGAGATGCCGATTGCGCCGACGCAGTGTCCGTTGCCTTCGACGAGCGGCTCGCCGCCGCCGAACGTGACGAGCCCGACGTGGCTGTGCTCGATGCCGCGCAGCGGCCCGTCGCCTGACATCGCACCGCCGTCAGCGCCTTGCGTTGCGCGAGGTCGATCGCGCCGAGAAAGCAGTCGTCGGTGCGCATGAACGCGACCAGGTTCGCGCCGGCGTCGACGATCGCGATCGACACGCCGTCGACCTGCAACGACGCGGCGTGCGCGAGCGCCGCGTCGATCGTGCGTTGAACGGCTGCCAGCGGCAGGGGGGCCATGGGGTTGCATCGGGTGCTCCGGTGAGGGCGACCAGGCCAGTGTAGGCAGTTGCGGTATATGGGAGAATCCGCATTCCACTCGAAGGAGTTTCAAGTTTTTTTAATGATGAGCAGGCGCGATCCGATGGCCGGGCTGCACGTGTTCATGAGCGTCGCGACCGCCGGCAACTTCACGCGCGCGGCCGCTGCGCTGGGGCTGACGCCTGCCGCCGTCAGCCTCGCGATCGGGCAGCTCGAGGGCGAGCTGAACGTGAAGCTGTTCAACCGCAGCACGCGCGGCGTGAGCCTGACCGAAGCCGGCCAGCAATACCGCCGGCAGACCGAGCCGGCGTACCGGCAGGTCATGCAGGCGCGCGACGAATTGAAGGAGGTGCGCAGCGAGCCGGGCGGGCTGTTGCGCATCACCGCGCTGCCGCTGGCGCGCACGCTCGTGATCGCGCCGATCCTCGCGGTGTTCCGCGAGCGTTATCCGAAAGTCCGGCTCGAGATCCGCTACGACAACGAACTGGTCGATATCGCGAAGGACGGTTTCGATGCGGGGATTCGTCTGGCCGACCGGCTGCAGCCAGGGATGATCGGCGTGCGGATCGCGCCCGCGCTGTCGTGCGCCCTGGTTGCGTCGCCCGGTTATCTGGCGCGGCATGGCACGCCAGCGTCGATCGCGGCGCTCGAACGGCATGCCTGCATCCGTTTCCGCTTCTCGGAAAGCGGGCGCCTGCACAAATGGCTGCTGCACGACGGCCGCCGCGACGTCGATCTCGATCCGGACGGCGTGTTCGTGACGAACGATGCGGATGCGGTGATCGACGCGGCGCGCGAGGGCGTCGGCATCGCGTTCGCGTTCATGCGCGAGCGCCTCGGGCAGGACCTGCGCGACGGCACGCTCGTCGAGGTGCTGCCCGGCGCGTGCCGCACGCTGCCGCCGATGTGGCTCTATTACGTGAATCGCAAGCACGTGCCGGCGAAGCTGCGCGCGCTCATCGACGTGCTGCGCGAGCGCGCGAAGTGACGGGCGCGACGAAGGGGGCACGAGCGGGCGTACCGGCGGGGCATGCTAGCGGGGGCGCAACGGTCCGTCCCCATTGCTGGAAACCCGTGCTCCGCCGCGTTTTTGCCCTCACGCACGACGTTTCGCGGAGAATTTCGCCCGAATCGGGAATTCGTCATTCATCCGATGAAAAAACCCGGCCGGTTCCCGGTATGATGCGCACCTTGCGCATGATTTCGATGCGCCGTTGATGCACCCGCCGCGCCCGAACGGCGTGGCCCGAGGTCGAAAGATTCTGTAATCTAAATTCCGTATACTTGTCGGCTTCGATTCTGATCCAGGCGCTGCCTGCCTCTGTCCCAGGCCGACCGCCCACGCAGAAAACCAGATTCGTCGCCGCCCGGCCCGCCGCGCCGCGACTCGCTATGCACCACCACTGAACAATCTATGTCTTCCCGCCACCCTGGTCCGCCCGGCCGTGCCGCGGCGGCGATCGCCCGTGTCTCGGCGCTGATCCGCAACGAGCGCGTGCTGTCGCCGCTGCTTGCGCTCGGCATCGGCCTGTTGCTGATCGTGGTTTTCCAGCACCTGTCCGAATCCGTCGATTACCGCTCGGTGATCCGCCAGCTGCGCCACATGGCGATCGGCGAATGGGGCGCGTCGCTCGCCGCGACGGCGCTCAGCTATCTCGCGCTCGTCGCCCGCGATGCGGTCGGCCTGCGTTACGTCGCCGCGAAAGTGCCGCGCGCCGCGCTGTGGATCGGCGCGATCGCCGGCTCCGCGCTCGGTAACGCGACCGGCTTCGGCGCGCTCACGGGCGGCGCGGTTCGCGCCCGCGTGTACGGCGTGTCGGGCGTCACGCCCGCACAGATCGGCCGGATGACCGTGTTTACCAGCGGCACGCTCGCGCTCGCGCTGGTGCTGATGACGGCAGTCGGCATGGTCTGCGTGCCGCAGACGCTCGCCGCGATGCTGCACGTCGCGCCCGGCGTGCTCACGTGGAGCGGCGCCGCGCTGCTGGTCTTGCTGGCCGTGATGGTCGCGATGTGCGGCAACACCGCGCGCCCGGTCGTCACGCGCTTCAAATGGCTGGCGTTCGACGTGCCCGCGCGGCGCGACCTCGTCGCGCAGGTGGTCTACGCGGTGATGGACGTCGTGGCCGCGGGCCTGACGCTGTGGGTATTGCTGCCCGCGGCGCCGGTCGGCTTTCCGACCTTCATTACCGTCTATGCGGCCGCGCTGCTGCTCGGGATGATCGGCCATACGCCGGGCGGGATCGGCGTGTTCGAAGCCGCGATGGTCTTCACGCTGGGCCGCGAAGTGCCCGCGCATGCGATGGTCGCCGCGCTGATCGCGTACCGCGCGATCTACTTCGGCGTGCCGCTCGTGCTGTCGGCCGGCTTGCTGGCCGCTTTCGAAGGGCGTGCGCTGCGGCGCCGGCTCGTGTCGCGGCAGGCCGCGCGCGTGTCGCAACTGGCGCCGCTGTTCCTGAGCCTCGTGACGTTCGCGGTCGGCGGGATGCTCGTGATCTCGAGCGCGACGCCCGCGTTCTGGCACCGGATCGCGATCCTGCGCAACATCGTGCCGCTGTGGGTGCTCGAAGGCTCTCAGGTGATCTGCAGCGTGCTGGGCGTCGCACTGCTGTTCGTCGCGCGCGGGCTGCTGCGCCGCCTGGACGGCGCATGGTGGATGACCTTCGCGCTGACGCTCGCGAGCCTCGCGCTGTCGCTGGCGAAGGGCCTCGCGTTCGTCGAAGCCGGCGTGCTCGGCACGCTGCTGGTGCTGCTGCTCGTCAGCCGCCGCCGTTTCAACCGTCATTCGTCGCTGCTCGCCGAGCGCTTCACGGTGAGCTGGTTCGTGTCGGTGACGATGGTGCTGGTCCTCGCGGTGTGGGTGCTGTGTTTCGCGTTCCGCGACGTGCCGTACACGCGCGATCTCTGGTCGCATTTCTCGTTCGACGCCCGCGCGCCGCGCGCACTGCGTGCGACGCTCGCCGCCGGCGTGTTCGTCGCGATGTTCGCGCTGTGGCAACTGCTGCGCCCCGCGCCGGGCCGGTTCGTGAAGCCCGTCGCGCAGGACCTGCTCGACGCCGAGCAGATCATCCGCGCGCAGGAATGCAGCGATGCGGGCCTCGCGCTGATGGGTGACAAGTCGTTCCTGTTTTCCGAGTCGCGCCGCGCGTTCCTGATGTATGCGAAATACGGCCGCACGTGGGCCGCACTGCACGACCCGGTCGGCCCGCGTGACGAATGGCCGGCCCTGATCGGCAAGTTCATCGCGCTCGCGCATGCGCACAGCGGTCGCGCCGCGTTCTACCAGGTGCGCGCGAACGCGCTGCCGCTGTATCTCGACGCGGGGCTCACGCTGATGAAGCTCGGCGAGGAAGCGCACATCGCGCTCGACCGGTTCGACCTGAAGGGCTCGAATCGTTCGCACCTGCGCTATGCGCTGCGTCGCGGCGACAAGGACGCGCTGACCGTCGAGGTGATCGCGCCGTCCGACGTGCCGGCTGCGCTGCCGGCGCTGCGCGACATCTCCGACGGCTGGCTCGACAGCCGCGACGCGCGCGAGAAGAGCTTCTCGGTGGCCGCGTTCCACGACGGCTATCTCGCGACGCAGTCGGTGATGCTCGTGCGCCAGGCCGACAAGCCGATTGCGTTCGTCACGTTCATGACGACCGACCTGAACACCGAGGCCACCGTCGGTGTGATGCGCCATCTGCCGGAAGCGTCGCCGTACGCGATGGAGTATCTGTTCACGCAGCTCGCGCTGCATCTGAAGGAAGCGGGTTTCCGCAAGCTGAGCCTGGGCATCGCGCCGTTCTCGGGGATGGGGGCGGCGAAGATGCCGTCGCCGTGGCACCGGCTCGGCCTGATGGTCTGGCGCTTCGGCGGCCGCTTCTACAACTTCCGTGGCTTGCGTGCATTCAAGAGCAAGTTCGAGCCGCACTGGGAGCCGCGCTATCTCGCGGCCTCGGGCTCGGTCGGCGTGTTCGTCACGCTCGCGGATCTGTCCCTGCTGGCTGGAGGTCGGCGTTCATGATGTTGAAGAAGATTATCGCGCAGGCGGCACTCGTCTGCGCGGGGATGATGCTGGCCGGCGCCGCGTGCGCAGCGCAGCCGGCCGCAATGAAGGCGCAAACCGTGTCCGGCGGCCGCTACGGGCCCGTGACCGTGACGAAGCCGAACGGGCCGCTGCGCGGCTTCGTCGTGTTGTTCTCGCGTGAAGCCGGCTGGAATGCGGCCGATCAGCAGGCCGCCGACGCGCTCGCGAAAGTGGGTGCGATGACGGTCGGCGTGGATTCGGAGCGCTATGCGGCGAACCTCGCCGCGAAGCAGGAAACCTGTCATCACCTTGACGGCGACGCCGAAGCGGTCAGCCACCAGCTCGAACGTCTCGCGCAGTCGTCGCGTTACTACACGCCGATCGTGGCGGGCGTGGGCCAGGGCGGCGCGATCGCGAAGCAGATCCTGTCGATGGCGCCGGAAAACACGATTGCCGGCGTCGTGTCGGTTGACCCGTCCGTGAAGCTCGATGCGCGCTTCAAGCCGTGCCCGCCCGATTCGACGATCGTGCGCCGCGCGATGCCGGGCTTCGTCGAAACGGCCGCGGCAGGCGACACCACGAAGCTCGTGTCGCTCGTTACCGCGCACCTGCACGACACCAGCGCGAGCGACGAACTCGACGTGTCGGACCTGCCGCTCGTCGAGCTGCCGGCCAAGGGCGGCAGCGACCGGCTCGCGATCGTGATCTCGGGCGACGGCGGCTGGCGCGATCTCGACAAGACGATCGCCGAGGCGCTGCAGCGCGACGGCGTGTCAGTGGTCGGCATCGACAGCCTGCGCTACTTCTGGAGCGAGCGGCCGCCCGCACAGGTGAGCCGCGACCTGGCGCGCGTGATGCGCACCTACATGGCGCGCTGGCATGCGGACCGGGTGGCGCTGGTCGGCTACTCGTTCGGCGCCGACGTGATGCCGTTCGCATACAACCGGTTGCCGGCCGACCTGCGCGACAAAGTCTCGGTGATGTCGCTGCTCGGCTTCGCACCGGCGGCCGATTTCCAGATCCGCGTGACGGGCTGGCTCGGGATGCCCGCGAGCGACAAGGCGCTGAAGGTCGCGCCGGAAATGGCGAAAGTGCCGCCGCAGCTCGTGCAGTGTTTCTACGGCGCGGAAGAGAAGGACACGATGTGCCCGGCGCTCGTGAACACCGGCGTCGACGTGATCAAGACGGGGGGCGACCACCACTTCGGCCACGACTACATCGCGCTCGAGAAGAAGATTCTTGGCGCGTTCGGCAAGCCGGTGGCTGCGCGCTGAACGCCGGCGCCCGCTTCGCGGCGGGCGCGGTGCATGAGGTTCATCGAACGGGCGGCCTGCGGGCCGCCCGTTGTCCTATGTCGTGGCGTCCTGCCGCGGCACCGTTCCTCTCGCGTCGCGCTGATAGAAGCCCGGAAACCGGTCGAGTTGCCGGCGCGCGGCCGCGATGTCGGTGTCGCCGCCGAGCACCGCGCTCGAAAACCCGGTGCGCTCCATCAGCAGCAGCTGGTCGATCAGCACGTCGCCCGTCGCGCGCAGGTCGCCGGTGAAGCCGAAGCGCTTGCGCAGCAGGTACGCCTGACTGTAAGCGCGGCCGTCGGTGAAGGACGGGAAATGCAGGTCGATGCGCGCGGCCTGCGCGATTCGTGCGGCGAGCGGCGGCAGTTCCTCGTCGTTGCCGATCGTCAGGACGTTCGGCGTCGCGGTGTCGGGCATGTCCGTGTCGCCGGCGTGCTCGGCAGGCGTTAGCAGCCGGATGCGGGCGTTCGCGTCGTGGTCGTCGGTCGGTTTCATGCGTGCTCCGTCTGGTGACGCGCGTCGTTCGCGGCCGCCTTGAAGGGTTCCGCGCCGATGCGGCGCACCGTGTCGATGAATGGCTCGGCGTGACCGTCGGCGTCGAGCCGGGCATCGAGATACGCGTTGACGAGCGCATCCACGACATCGACGATTTCTTCCGCCGAAAACGACGGGCCGATCACCTTGCCCGGCCGCGCAGGGCCGCTCGCGCTCGAGCCGTCCGAGCCGCCGAGCGTCACCTGGTACCACTCGGCGCCGTCCTTGTCGACGCCGAGAATGCCGATGTGCCCGCTGTGATGGTGGCCGCACGAGTTGATGCAGCCGCTGATGTGCAGGTCGATGTCGCCGACGTCATGCAGCGTGTCGAGATCCTGGAACCGTTCGGCGATCGCATCGGCGATCGGGATCGAGCGGGCGTTCGCGAGCGCGCAGAAGTCGCCGCCGGGGCACGCGATCATGTCGGTCAGCAGTCCGACGTTCGCACTGGCCAGACCGACGGCGCGCGCGTGCTCCCACAGCAGGAACAGGTCGTCGACGTGCACCCACGGCAGCACTGCGTTCTGCGCATGCGTGACGCGCGCCTCGCCGGCCGAGAAGCGCTCGGCGAGGTCGGCGAGCGCGTCGAGCTGCTCCGGCGACGCGTCGCCGGGCGCTTGCACGCGGCGCTTGAACGACAGCGTGACGATGCGCAGCGCCGGGTCGCGGTGCGCGGCCACATTGCGCGCGAGCCAGCGCGCGAACGCCGGATGGCGAGTGGCGTGCGCGGCCATGCGCGTGTCGGCGTCCTTCAGGTCGAGCGTGCGCGGCTTGAGGCGCGGCGGCACGAAAGACGCCGCGATCCGCTCGAACTCGGCCTGCGGGATCGTGTGCGGGCCGCCGTCGAGCTCGACGATCTGGCGGAACTCTTCCTCGACGTCGTCGATATAGCGCTGCCCCTCGGTCTTCACGAGGATCTTGATGCGCGCCTTGTACTTGTTGTCGCGCCGTCCGTAGCGGTTATACACGCGCACGATCGCCTCGATGTAGTTCATCACGTGCTGCCACGGCAGGAACGTGCGCAGCAGCGTCGCGATCATCGGCGTGCGTCCCATGCCGCCGCCGACGCTCACGCGGAAACCGAGTTCGCCCGCGTCGTTGCGCACGAGCTTCAGCCCGACGTCGTGCCAGTCGGTGGCCGCGCGGTCTTCGGTTGCGCCCGTGATCGCGATCTTGAACTTGCGCGGCAGGAACGCGAATTCCGGATGCAGCGTCGTCCACTGGCGCATCACCTCGGCGTACGGCCGCGGATCGGCGATCTCGTCCGGCGCGACGCCCGCGCGTTCGTCGCACGAGATATTGCGGATGCAGTTGCCGCTCGTCTGGATCCCGTGCATGTCGACGGTCGCGAGCAGGTCCATCACGTCAGCGGCCTTCGCGAGCGGAATCCAGTTGAATTGCACGTTGGTACGGGTCGTGAAGTGGGCGTTGCGGGTCGGCAGGCGCAGCGTGCCGAGCAGCGCCTGCGCGTCGCAGGCGGCGCGATAGGTGGCGTCGTCGGGCACGTCGTAGTCGCGTGCGATCCGCGCGAGCACGCGCAGCTGTGCGCTCGACAGTTCGCCGTACGGCACGGCGACGCGCAGCATCGGCGCATGGCGCTGCACGTACCAGCCGTTCTGCAGCCGCAACGGCCGGAACGCGTCCTCGCTCAGCGTGCCGTGCTGCCAGCGTTCGAGCTGGTCGCGGAACTGGGCGGCGCGGCTGTGCACGAGCGCCCGGTCGAAATCGGTATATCGGTACATGACGTGATACGCGAGATGAGCGGCGGCGCACGGGGCGTGCGCCACTCGACAGGGAAGGTTGCGACGGTTGTCGGGCAACCGGAGACAGCGTAGGGAACGCCGGGCGGCGGGACAAGCAGCAGATCGGGACGAAAAGGGCGCAGCAGATTGG
Source organism: Burkholderia sp. WTPI3 (assembly GCF_021483755.1). Classification (NCBI taxonomy): domain Bacteria; kingdom Pseudomonadati; phylum Pseudomonadota; class Betaproteobacteria; order Burkholderiales; family Burkholderiaceae; genus Burkholderia; species Burkholderia sp. WTPI3. Next base: position 20,743 of record NZ_JAGIXF010000080.1, read on the forward strand.
CCGGCGCAAACGGGCGAGCATGCCCGCGGCGGGTTCAGGCGTCGACGACGAGTGCCGGATCGAGCGCGCGGATGCGTTGGTCGATGAAGTAGCCGCCGCCTTCCTGGTAACGCAGGTACAGCCGGCCGCACGATACGCAGCGGCTGACGTTGCAGCGGTTGTACGGGAAATGACGCAGCGCGATCGGCGCGTCGTCCGACGCATAGCGCGTGCCGGCGGGATGATATTCGTCGTAGACCGGCTCGGCCTCGCCGGGCGGCGCGAGCGTGGCCACTTCGGTCAGTTGCGAGTCCGGCAGCGACAGCGGCAGGGTGGTCCAGCCGGCGAGCGATGTTTTCGTGCACGTGCACGGCTGCGTGACGTGTGCCGCTTCGGCCGCCAGTTTCAGCAACGCGTCGCGATCGAGGTAGGGCAGTTGGCTCATGGGAAATCGTGAAGGAGCGGCGGGATCCGCAATGTAACCCGCGCGCGGCTTCGCTGCAGGGACGTGATGCCGGCGGCGCGCAGCTTGCGCACGATGCGCGATCAGCCCGGCTTGCGCACCGTCGGTTCGGCGACCAGCTCACCGAGCACGCGGATCGCGCGTTCGAGGTCGCGGCTCCACGGATGGCCGAAGTTCACGCGCACGCAGCGCTCGAACCCGTGCGCGGCGGAGAAGAGCGGCCCCGGTGCGAAGCTGATGCCGCGCGCGATCGCCTCGCGGTGCAGCGCCATCGCGTCGATCGCGTCGGGAAAAGACAGCCACAGGAAATACCCGCCGTCCGGCCGCACCCATTCGACGCCCGCCGGCAGCCAGCGCCGCAGCGCGTCGTCCATGCGTGCGAGCTGCGTTTGCAGCGCGCCGCGCAGCTTGCGCAGGTGGCGGTCGTAGCCGCCGTGCTCCAGGTAGTTCGCGATGCCGGCCTGCGCGGGAATGCTCGCCGACAGCGTCGTCATGAGCTTGAGCCGCTGCACCTTTTCCGCGAAACGGCCGGCGGCAGCCCAGCCGATCCGGTAGCCGGGCGCGAGCGTCTTCGAGAACGAACTGCAGTGCATCACGAGCCCGTGGCGGTCGAACGCGCGCGCGGGCAACGGGTAGTCGGGGCCGTAATGGAGTTCGCCGTACACGTCGTCCTCGATCAGCGGCACGCCGCGCGCGGCCAGCATGTCCACCAGCGTGCGCTTCTTGTCGACGGAGAGCGTGACGCCGGTCGGATTCTGGAAATTGGTCATGAACCAGCACGCGCGGATGTCGTGTCGCTCGAGGGCGTTTGCGAGCGCGTCGAGATCGAGGCCCGTGCGCGGATCGACGGGAATCTCGACCGCGCGCAGGTCGAGCCGTTCGATCGCCTGCAGCGCCGCGTAGAAGCCGGGCGATTCGACGGCCACGACGTCGCCCGGCCGCGTGACGGCCATCAGGCACAGGTTCAGCGCTTCGAGTGCGCCGTTCGTGACGACGATCTCGTCGACGGGCTGCGCGACGCCGGTCGCGAGATAGCGTCGCGCGATCTGCTGGCGCAACGCCTCGTTGCCGGGCGGCAGGTCGACGACGGTGCTCCACGGGCTCACGAGCCGCGTCGCCTGTGCGAGCGATTTCGCGAGGCGCGGCAGCGGAAACAGCTGTGGCGACGGGAACGCGGAACCGAGCGGCACGATGCCGGGCTGCGTGGCGGCATCGAGCACCGAGAACACGAGATCGCTGATGTCGACCTTGCGCGTGGCGCCGGCGCGGGTCGCGCGGCGTTTCGCGGGTGGGGTCGCGTCGGGGACGGCGCCCGGCGCGACGTAGTAGCCGGAGCGTTCCCGTGCGCGGATCAGCCCCCACTGCTCGAGCAGGTAGTACGCGCGGAACACGGTCGACTGGCTCACGCCATGCTGCGCGATGATCTGCCGCAACGACGGCAGGCGCGTGCCGACCGCGAGGTTGCCGTTGCGGATTTCGTCGGCGATCGTATGGGCTAGGGTTTCGTAGCGTTTCATCGGCGCGGGCGGGAACACGTCGCCGCCGCGCGCGGGCCGGTGCGGCGCCGCGCCGGCGGGCGCGGGTCATTGTCCGACGAGCGGCCCGAAAAGGAAAGCGCGACGGCCGCGATCACGCGTGCTTGCGCGGCACGTCAGGTACTTCCCGCGCTTTCGACGCCTGCGCGGCATCAGGCCGCGTTCGGCTCCGCGTTGCGTCCGTTCGCGCCGTGACGGAGCGGCGGCAGCGGTTCGACCTTGCCGACGACGAACAGGTACGACAGCGCGCCGACCACGCACAGTGCGCCGGCAACCGCGAGCGGCACGACGAACGAGCCCTTCGTGATCGACGGGATCTCGGCCGCTTCGCCGCCGCCCAGCATCAACCGCACGCCGACGAACTGCGCGAGTCCGCGCGGCGCCGGTTGCGACGGTAAACACCGACCGCGTCGAATGGCTTGACTCTCGCTTGTAGGCCGAACATACAATGGCCCGATGCAACGACTCCGGGCGTTCAAGTTCGAACTGACGCCAAACGGCGAGCAGCAGTGCAATATGTGCGGCTTCGCCGGGGCATGCCGTTTCGTTTTCAACAAGGCGCTGGCGTTGCAGAAGGAGAACTACGAGACGGACGACAAGTTCATCGGGTATGTCACGATGGCAAAGCACCTGACGGCATGGCGTAACGGCACGGAAACGCCTTGGCTCAAAGATGCCCCGGTGCATCCGCTCCAACACGCGCTCAAGGATCTGGAGCGAGCGTACAAGAACTTCTTCGCCAAGCGTGCGGCTTTCCCGCGCTTTAAGAAGAAGGGGCATGGCGACAGCTTCCGCTACCCGGACTCGAAGCAGATCAAGCTCGATCAGGTCGGCAACCGCATCTTTCTGCCCAAGCTTGGCTGGCTCCGTTATCGCAACAGCCGGGATGTGTTGGGCGAAGTACGTAATGCAACCGTGTCGCGACACGCAGGCAAATGGTTCGTGTCGATTCAGACCTCGCGTGAAGTCGCGCAACCGGTGCCACAGGCCACCAGCGCGATCGGCATCGACCTGGGCATCGCACGGTTTGCCACGCTGAGCGACGGAAGCTTTCTCGCGCCGCTCAACAGCTTCAAGCGGCACAAGGCCAGGCTGCGTCGTGCGCAGCGGGCAATGAGCCGAAAGGTCAAGTTCAGCCGCAACTGGAAGAAGGCAAAGGCGCGCATCCAGCGTATCCATGCCCGCATCGGCAACGCTCGCCGCGACTACCTGCACAAAGCTACGACCACGATCAGCCAAAACCACGCGATGGTGTGCATCGAGGACTTGCAGGTGCGCAATATGTCGAGATCGGCGGCCGGCAATTCCGATGCCCCGGGCAGAAACGTTCAGGCCAAGTCCGGTCTCAACAAAGCCATCCTCGATCAGGGTTGGTTCGAATTTCGTCGTCAACTGGACTACAAGCTGGCGTGGCATGGCGGTTGGCTCGTCGCAGTGCCTGCGGCGAATACGAGTCGGACGTGCCCGGCCTGCGAATATGTGAGTATCGAGAACCGGCAGACGCAGGCCGTATTTCGCTGTGTCGGGTGCGGGCATGAGGACCATGCCGATGTGGTCGGTGCGATCAACATACTGGCGCGGGGACACCGCGTTGCAGCCTGTGGAGAGTCGGTGCAGTCGGGCCGCTCCGTGAAGCAGGAACCCGCCGATCCGATCTGAAATAAGCATCCTCGCTTCAGACGCGGTAGGAATCCATCGCCTTCAGGCGGCGGAGGATGTCAAGACGTTGGCCAGGAAGCACATCAGGATCATGGTCCATCGGATGCGTGGCATGGAAGTCTCCACGCGGAATGTCGTGACGGGCGACCGGCGATCCGCTGGGCCGGCTGCCTCGGGAGGGGCGGTTTATCGCGCCGCTTGCGTTTGCACGGGCGCCTCGACGTCGTTCTGCGAGCCCGAGCACAGCGTCAGCCCGTTCGCGGGCGTGTCGACGATGCACAGGATCCGCGCGAGATCGTCGCGGTTCTTCACGATGCCGGGCAGCCCGAAGTTCCGGCGATGCGCGCGCACCTGTCGCGCGTGATTGCCGAGTTCACCCAGGCCTGGCGCTAGCCCGGGGGTTCGCCGTCCCGGGAAGCCGTTTGTCGTCCGGATGTCGGGCCGCGGAAGGCGGGCGCTTCATCGGCGTGCCCGGCGCGCGTGTCAGGTCCCCTCGAACAGCGCGACATTGGCGTCGTACGCACGCTGCTGCCGCGCGTAGGCGTCGTCGAGGTGCTCGTGCAGCGCGCGCTCGGCCGCGTCGGCATCGTGACATTCGAGCGCGTCGAGCAGCTTTTGGTGTTGCGCGAGCGTGACTTCGCCGACGACCGGGTCGCGCACGGTCACGTGCCGCACGCGATCGATCGGTGCGCGCACGAACTCGACGAGCTGCTGCACACGCGGCAGCCGTGCGGCCGCGCTGACGGTCGCATGGAACGCGTTGTCGCAGGCGATCGCGGCGACCGCGTTGCCGCGCGCGATTGCGCGCCGGTGGGCTTCCTGGATGTCGTGCAGCTGCTCGAGCTCGCGCGCGCTGATGACCTCGGCCGCGCGGCGGATGGCGGCGGTTTCCAGCACCTTGCGGATCAATGCGCTCTCGGCGAACTGTTCGCGTTTCACCGGCGCGACGAAGGTGCCCGACTGCGCGGCAATCAATACGAGCTCCTCGCGCGCAAGCTGCAGCAGCGCCTCGCGCACGGGCGTGCGCGACACGCCGAGCGCGTCGGCGATCGCGCGCTCATAGATCACGTCGTTCGGGTGCAGCGTCATCGTCACGATCGCGTCGCGCAACAGCGCGTGAATCTGCGCGGACAGCGCCTGCGAGCGGTCCAGCGCGAAGTCCGCGGGGATCAGGCGGGCGATGAAAGTGTCCTGGACGGTGGGTTCTGACTTCATAAATCGGCAAGAGGGTGGCAGGTAGCCGGCACGCGGTCGCGTCGCACTCCGGTGCGGGCCGGCGCGGGCCGGTCGATCAGTATATTAGTGCACGAATCATTTCCGGGATGTCGCGCCGCAAATCAGCCGCTCGGCTCGAACCGGTCAGCGGGTTTACCCCGGTGACGCCGCCCGAGTGCATCTCTATAATGGCCAACTAATATATTAGTTGGCCATCGCGAAGGAAAAAGCGGGCCGACGATCATCCCCACTGGAGACAGGCATGCATATCGAAGACTCAGCCGGACCCCGCCAGACGGTCCATGCCCCGGCCGCCGCGCCGACTGCCGTGCGCTGGCGGATTTTCTGGCTGCTGCTGTTGCTGTCGTCGATCAATTACATCGATCGCGCGTCGCTGTCGGTCGCGCTGCCGATCATCTCGACCGAATTCAGCCTGTCGCCGGCGATGGAGGGCGTGCTGCTGAGCGCGTTCTTCTGGACCTACGCGCTGATGCAGATTCCGAGCGGGCTGCTGGTCGACCGCTTCAAGGCGCGCACGATCGTCGGCCTTGCCACGATCGCGTGGGGGGCGTGCCAGGCCGTCGCGGCCGTCTGCTTCAGCTGGGTGCCGCTGCTGCTGACGCGGCTCGGGCTCGGCATCGCCGAGTCGCCGATCATGCCGGCCGGCGCGAAGCTCGCGGGCACGTGGCTCACGCCGTCCGAGCGCGGCCGCGGCGCGGCGCTGCTCGACGGCGGCGCGCCGCTCGGCTCGGCCTGCGGCGCGATCATCATCACCGCGCTGATCGCGGGCCTCGGTTCGTGGCGGCTGGCGTTCGTCGTCGCGGGCGTGGGCACGATCGTGGTCGGCATCGGCGCGTGGTGGTACATCCGCAATCATCCGTCCGAACATGCTGGCGTGAATGCGGCCGAACTGGAGCACGTGAGCGCGCATGCGGCCGCGGCGGGCACCGGCGAGCCGAAGGCGCGCGTGCCGTTCCGCGAACTGCTGCGCGACCGTTCCGTGCTGTTCATGTTCGCGAGCTGGGCCTGCTACAACAGCGTGTTCTACGGGTTGATGACGTGGATGCCGAGCTACCTGCACAAGGCGCACGGCTTCGACCTGAAGCAGATGGGCGGCGCGACTTTCATCATCTTCATGTGCGGCTTCGTCGGCGAGTTGTTCGGCGGCTGGGTTGCCGACAAGTGGCGCGCGGCCGGCGGCGCACCGAACCGCGTGATGCGCTCGATGTTCTCGGTCGCGGGCTTCGCGTCCGCCGCGGCGATTCTCGCCGTGAGCTTCGCGACGGGGCTCGTCAGCGTCGTCGTGCTGCTGTCGATCGCGTTGTTCTTCATCCGCTGGTGCGGGATGTTCTGGGGCGTGCCCGCGACGCTCGGCGGCCAGTCCCGCGCGGGCCTGCTGGCCGGTGCGATGAACTTCGGCGGCAACATCGTCGGCGTCATCGTGCCGATCCTGATCGGCCTCATCGTGCAATTCACCGGCACCTATTTCCTCGCGCTGATGTTCTTCGTCGTGGCCGCGTTCGGCCTGGCAGTTTGCGCGAGCCTCATCGACTATCGCGATCGCGGCCTCGACTGATGCCCGTCGCCTGATCCAACCGGAAACCACCATGTCGTCCCTTTCCATCGAAACCCGGCCGGCGCCCGCCGCGCCGCGCGC
>NZ_JAGIXF010000081.1:0-27214 GCF_021483755.1 Burkholderia sp. WTPI3
CGACGGAATCAAGACGCTGCCGTACGCTCGCTTCTTCAACGCGAAGGAGCGCCTGCAACAGCTCGAAGACGAGCGCCGCGCACGCGACGGCACGCCGGGCATCGGCATCGTGTTCGAGACACGGCCCGACGGCATGCACATCATCGACGTGATCCCCGACGCGCCCGCCGAGCGGGCCGGCGTGCGGCCCGACGATCTCGTCGTCGCGATGAACGGCCAGAGCGTGGTCGGCGTCGACAGCAGCGAAGTCGTGAAGCTCGCAAAGGGCGACGCGGGCGTGCCGCTGAAGCTCACGGTCCGGCGCGGCCCGGACGCTGCCACGCTGACCTTCGCGCCGGTGCGAGCGATCGTCAGGCCGCATCCGGCGACCGCGAAGCGGCTCGACGGCGACATCCTCTACACGCGGCTGTCGAGCTTCCCGGAGCCTGCAGTCGGCAGCTACATCGACGCGGTGCAGGCCGCCCGCCGCGCGGGGCCGCCGGTGAAAGGCGTGATCCTGGACCTGCGCATCAACGGCGGCGGCGCGCTGAATGCGGCGATCGGCATCACCGCGCTGTTCGCCGGACGCGACCGTACCGCGATGGTGACGCTCGAACGCGACGGGACGAAACGCCGCCGCTTCACGACCAACTGGCCCGACTACGAGCTGCCGGTGATGCACGGCCAGGATCCGCTTGCGCCGCTGCAGGCCGACGACTGGTGGCGTACCGTGCCGCTCGTCGTGCTCGTCGACGGCCAGAGCGCATCGGCCGCCGAAGCGACCGCGGCCGCACTGAAGGATCTCGGCCGCGCGCGGCTGCTCGGGATGCCGACCTACGGCAAGGGGCTGGCGCAGACGGGTGTCGACCTGATCGACGGCACGCGGCTCAATTTCACGTTCGCGCGCAACCTGCGGCCGAACGGCTGCCCGATGGACGGCTACGGTGTCGTGCCGGACTGGCTCGTGCCGCCGCGCCGCGACGCGGACGTCGACGGCGTGCTGCTGTGGTACCGGGAAGTCGATCTCGCCCGCGCGCCGTATGCGGACCGGCTGGCGCCCGATCCATTCGCGCAGGTGCGCACCGCGCGGCAGAAGCTGCGCGACGAGCGAACGCGCGCAAAGGTCGATACGGCGAAGAGCGCGGCGCTGCCGCAACGCGAATTCGGCACGGCCGCCGACTGGCAGTTGCAGCAGGCGCTCGCTGCGCTCGCCGGCCGGCCGGTGCAGACCATCGACGCGCCCGCGCAACTGATGCCGGCTCGGCCGGTCTGCGAGCGCGGCGACAGCTGACGCGCCGCCGCGCGCCCGATCACCGGAACCCGAACCGCCGGCGCAGCACGATCAGCGCCGCGAGACTCAGCACGGCCGCGAACATCAGGTAGAAGCTCGGCGCGGTCTTCATCCCGGTCGCGCGGATCAGCCACGCGATGATGAACGGCCCGAAGCCGCCGAAAATCGTCACCGCGACGTTATACGCGAGCGACATCCCGGTCGTGCGCGTCTGCACCGGAAACACCTCGGACAACAAGCCCGGCAGCGCCGCGAAATAGCCGGTCATCAGGAACGCGAGCAGCACTTGCAGCGCGATCAGCGTGCCGAAGCCCGGATGCGCGACCAGATACGCGAACGCCGGATAGATCAGCACGAGGATGCCAACCGCCGGCGCGAGCATCACGCGCACGCGGCCGTAACGATCCGACCAGTGGCCGACGAGCGGCGCGAACGCCATCTGGATCACGCCGACGACGAGGATCGCCGCGAACGCGGCGGACGGTGCGAGGCCGAGCTGCTTCACGCCGTAGGTCGGCATGAACAGCACGAGATAGGTCGCGACGGTGCCGAGCACCACCACGCCCATCGCGGCGACGAGTCGGGCCTTGTGCGACGCGAGCGTGTCGCGCAACGGGCTCGCGGTGCTTTCGGCCGCGAGGAATTCGGGCGTCTCGTCGACTTTCGAGCGGATGTAGTACGCGACGGGCCCGATCAGCAGCCCGAAAAAGAACGGCACGCGCCAGCCCCACGCGGCCATCTGGTCGGCTGTGAGCTGCGCGTTCAGCACGGTGCCGAAGCCGGCGGCGAGCAGTGTCGTGAGCCCCTGGCTCGCGACCTGCCAGCTCGCGAAGAAGCCGCGCCGGCCAGGCACGTGCTCGGCGAGGAACGCGGTCGCGCTGCCGAATTCGCCGCCGGCCGAGAAGCCCTGCATGAGCCGCGCGGCGACGAGGATCAGCGGCGCCGCGACGCCGATCGTCCCGTAGGTCGGCAGCACCGCAATGATCAGCGTGCCGGCCATCATCAGCAGGATCGACAGCGTGAGCGCGGCCTTGCGGCCCGCGCGGTCGGCGTACGCGCCCAGCACGATCGCGCCGAGCGGGCGCATGAAGAACGACACGCCGAACGTGCCGAGCGTGAGCAGCAGCGACACGGTGTCGTTGCCGGACGGGAAGAACAGCTTCGAGATCGTGACCGCGAAGAAGCCGTAGACGACGAGATCGAACCACTCGAGCGCGTTGCCGATCGACGCGGCGACCACCGCGCGCCACACGCGCGGCGACGAGGCAACGGAGCTGGATTGCATGACGGCGTGCATCGGCGATCTCCTTGTCGTTGTATGTTCTGCACGACGCGCCCGGTGTCGCGCCGCGAACTGTGCCGACGATTATAGGCGCGCAAAAAAACCGCCGCGCCCCCCGGGAAAGGAAGCGCGGCGGCTGGCATGCGACGGGCCGGCGATCTGGTGCAACGGCCGGCCCGGCCGGGCGCGTTACTGCTGCTTGATGGCTTCTGCCGTGATCAGCAGCTTCGTCTTCATCTTGAAGCCGTACTGCTTGCCGTAGTCGAGGCCGAAATCGTCGCGGTTGAATTCGCCGACCGCGTCGACGCCGCACACTTCACGCTTGAGCATCGGATGCGGCATGCACTTGAACGAATCGATCTTCAGCGTCAACGGCTTCGTGACGCCATGCAGCGTCAGGTTGCCGACCACTTCCACGGGCTTGTCGCCGTCGAACTTGATCGCGCCCTTGTAGTTCGCCTGCGGGTACTTGGCCGCGTCGAAGAAATCGGCGGTCTGCAGGTGCTCGTCGAGCTTCGCGCTGCCGGTGTGGATCGACGCGATGTCGGTCGTCACGTCGACCGTGCCGGTCTTCGCCGCGCGGTCGAGCGTCACGGTGCCGCTCGACTTGTCGAACTTGCCGCGCCAGACCGACAGGCCGCCGAAGTGGTCGGCCTCGAAGCTCGGGTACGTATGGCTCGGATCGAACTGGTACGTCGCGCTATCGGCGAAGGCCGGGAACGACAGCGAAGCAGCCAGCGCGCCCGCGGCGATGATCAGATGCTTTTTCAACTCTTTCTCCTTGGAACGGCGCCGCGCCCTCGCGCGGCATTCGGGTCATGCGACACTCGTCGCTTACTTCGTGGCGACGAGATGGAACTTGATCTGCACTTCGTCCGCGACGACCGACGTGTCCTTCCACTCGCCGGTGCCGACGTTGAACGTCGAACGCTTGATCGGCAGCACGCCGTCGAAGGTCTGCGTCGCGCCGTTCTGCGTGACGGTGACGGGCACCGTGACGGTCTCGGCCTTGCCCTTGATCGTCAGCTTGCCGGTCACGTTGTACTTGTTGCCGCCCGCCGGCGCGATCGCCGACGACACGAAAGTCGCCTGCGGATACGTCTTCGCGTCGAACCAGTCCTTGCCCGCGACCTGGTCGTTGTACATCTTGTCACCGAGGTCGTAGCTGGCCACGTCGATCGTCATTTGCGCGCTGCCCTGCGCGGCCTTCGCCGGGTCGAACTTCACCTGCGCGGAGAATTTCTTGAACACGCCTTCGGTCGGCACGTTCATCTGCTTCGACACGGCGGACACCTTGCTCTTCGCGAGATCGACGTCGGCGTGCGCCGCGGCCGACGCGACAAGCGACACCGCGGCGAACGCGGTCAGCATGGAACGGGAGAAAGACACTTTCATGAGATCCTTCATTTGGCAAAGGGAAGCATTCGCGACAGCAGGCCGTCGCGGTCCAACACCTGGTGCTTGATCGCCGCGAGCACGTGCAGCGAGACGAGTGCAAGCAAAATGTAATTCAAAGACACGTGCAGCGTCTTGAAGGTTTCCTTCAGCACCGGATCGGGATCGATCAGGCGCGGCAGCGGCACGACGCCGAGGTAGACGACCGGGATGTTCGCCGCCGAGCTGTACAGGTAGCCGGTGACCGGAATCACGAGCATCAGCACGTACAGCAGGATGTGCACGCCATGCGACACCGCACGCTGCCACGCCGGCGTACTGCCCGGCAGCGGCGGCGCCGCGTGGGTCGCGCGCCACAGCACGCGCACGACGGCCAGCGCGAACGCCGTCACGCCGATCCACTTGTGCCACGAGAAGTACTTCAGCTTCGTCGGCGTGAAACCGGGAATGTCCGTCATCACCCAGCCGAGCGCGAAGCCGCAGACGATCAGCAGCGCGATCAGCCAGTGCAACGCGATCGCCGTCTGCGTATAACGTGTCGGCTTGGCCGACAGCGGATTCGATGTCATCCTGGATTCCTCAGTTGAGCGAACGGCTGCGCCGGAAAATGCATCCGACGCTCGTCAAGGGCGCCATGCTACCGCAACCTTTTGAAGGGCGCGGACTCTGACGACAGGCATGTCAGCGGGCCGCCATGTTTACGCCATGTTACCGACCAGTCACCCGGTAACCGAACGTTGACACGCCGAAAAAGGCGTTTTGGTAAGATTGGCGCGGGTTCCGGCCCCGTCGACGCGTCCCCCCGCCCGTCGCACAACCGCTTCTCCCATGCAACGATACGACCTGATTGCCTGTCACGAATGCGACGCACTGTTGCATAAACCGCGTCTCAGCGGCCGTGAAATCGCGCGCTGTCCGCGCTGCGACGCGCTGCTTTACCGCAACAGCGCCGCGCAACTCGAGCGCATCTGCGCACTCGCACTCGCCGCACTGATCACGTTCGTCATCGCGCAGACGTTTCCGATCCTCGAAATGGACGTGAACGGCAATCGCGTGCAGACGACGCTGATCGGCGCGATCGATTCGCTGTGGCGCCAGGACATGGCGATCGTCGGCGTGATGGTGTTCTGCTCGACCGTATTGTTTCCGCTCGTCGAGATGGCCGCGCTGCTGTACCTGCTGCTGCCGATGCGCCGCGGCGTCGTGCCGCCCGGCTTCAATGCCGTGCTGCGCGCGATCCAGCTCGTGCGCCCGTGGGGGATGATCGAGGTGTTCATGCTCGGCATCCTCGTAACGATCGTCAAGATGGTAAGCCTCGCGCGCGTCGTGCCGGAAGCCGCGCTGTTCGCGTTCGGCGCGCTCACGCTGATGATCGCCGTCGTGCTGATGTTCGATCCGCGCACGCTGTGGGACATCGCCGACGACCTGCGCGCCGGCCGCTCGCCCGCCGCGCCCGACGATGCCGCGCCGCTGCCGGAAGCCGCCCGCCGATGACGACGCCCACCGCCGCCCGCGAGGGTTACGCCAGTTGCCATGTCTGCGGGCTCGTGCAGACGATCGATGCACCGCACGCGCACTGCACGCGCTGCGGCGCCGCGCTCCATTTCCGCACGCCGAACAGCCTGATGCGCACGTGGGCGCTGCTGCTCGCGGCAGTGATTCTGTACATTCCGGCAAACCTGCTGCCGATCATGCGCACGTCGTCGATCGTCGGTTCGCAGGAAGACACGATCATGAGCGGCGTCGTGCTGTTCTGGACCACTGGCGACTGGCCGCTCGCGGTCGTCGTGTTCGTCGCCAGCATCCTCGTGCCGATGCTCAAGCTCGGCGTACTGACGATCCTCGTGATCAGCGCGCAGCGACGTACCGCCTGGCGGCCGCTGCAACGCACGCGCCTGTTCCGGATCGTCGAGCGCATCGGTCGCTGGTCGATGCTCGACATCTTCGTCGTGACGCTCACCGTCGCGCTCGTCCATTTCCGCTCGCTCGCCGTCATCACGGCCGGCCCCGGCGCGCTCGCGTTCGGCTCGGTCGTGATCCTGACGATGCTCGCGTCGATGCAGTTCGATCCCCGCCTGATCTGGGATCCAGTCGAAACCTCAGGGAAACACCATGAATAGTCCGCAAGGCCCGCAGAACGACGCGTCCCGGCCGCCCGATCCGACGATCTCGACGAAAGGCGGCTGGCTGCCGTCGCTCGTCTGGCTCGTGCCGCTGATCGCCGCGCTGATCGGCATCGGCCTCGTGATCAAGTCCGTGCGCGAGCGCGGCCCGGAAATCTCGATCAGCTTCCACAGCGCCGAAGGGCTCGAGCCGGGCAAGACCCAGGTCAAGTACAAGGACGTCGAGATCGGCATGGTCAAGACGATCAAGCTGTCGAAAGACCTGTCGCGCGTGCTCGTCCAGGTTCAGTTGAAAAAGGAGGCCGAGGACTTCGCGGTCAAGGGCTCGCGCTTCTGGATCGTGCGGCCGCGCGTCGGTGCGACCGGCGTGTCCGGGCTCGGCACGCTGCTGTCGGGCGCATACATCGGCGTCGACGCCGGCCACGGGCAGGACTCGCAGACCGACTTTACCGGCCTCGAGACACCGCCGGCCGTGACGGGCGACCAGAAGGGCACGCAGTACGTACTGCGTGGCGATTCGCTCGGCTCCGTCGACATCGGCTCGCCGATCTACTACCGCCGCGTACAGGTCGGCCAGGTGGTCGGCTTCTCGCTCGACAAGGACGGCACGGGCGTCACGTTCAACGTGTTCGTCAATGCGCCGTACGACCAGTACGTCGGCATGAACTCGCGCTGGTGGCAGGCGAGCGGCGTCGACCTGCGGCTCGATTCGAGCGGGCTGAAGCTGAACACGCAGTCGCTCGCGACGGTGATCCTCGGCGGCATCGCGTTCCAGACGCCGCCGAACCAGGACAGCGGCGCCACCGCGCCGAACAACACGACATTCCGCCTCGGCTCAGACGAGACCGACGCGATGCGCGACCCGGACGGCCAGCCGCTGCAGGTCGTGATGAACTTCAATCAGTCGCTGCGCGGGCTCGGCGTCGGTGCGCCGGTCGACTTCCGCGGCATCGTGCTCGGCGAAGTCACGAACATCGGCATCGACTACGATCCGAAGACGAAGAACTTCCTGATGCCGGTGACGATGAACGTGTATCCGGAGCGGCTTGGCCGACGCTTCCGCGAAGCGATCGAGAGCAAGGGCGAACCGGCCCGCCGCGAGATCGTCGAGCGTCTGGTCCAGCACGGGCTGCGCGGCCAGCTGCGCACCGGCAACCTGCTGACGAGCCAGCTGTACGTCGCGCTCGACTTCTTCCCGAAGGCGCCGGCCGCGAAGATCGACGCGACGCGCCAGCCGCTCGAGCTGCCGACCGTGCCGAACACGCTCGACGAGCTGCAGTTGCAGGTCGCCGACATCGCGAAGAAACTCGACAAGGTGCCGTTCGACCAGATCGGCGCGAACCTGAACAGCGCGCTGTCGAACGCCGACAAGCTGTTCAAGCAGCTCGACACGCAGGTCGCGCCGGAAGCGCGCGACACGCTGTCGGCCGCGAAGCAGACCTTCTCGACCGCCGAGGCGACGCTGCAGCAGGATTCGCCGCTGCAATCCGACGTGCGCGGCGCGCTGAAGGAACTTACGCGCACGCTGCAATCGCTGAATGCGCTCGCCGACTATCTGGAGCGCCATCCCGAATCGCTGATCAAGGGCAAGCCAGGAGATCAACAATGACGACGACCCGCATGAACGCGCTCGCGAGCGGCGCGGCGGCAATCTGCGCCGCGCTCGCGCTCGCCGCATGCAGCTCGCCGCCCGCGCGGTTCTATACGCTGAGCCCGGCCGACGCCACGACGGCCGTGCGCACCGCGCCCGCCAATCCGGCATTCCTGATCGAGGTGCCGTCCGTCGGCGTGCCCGAACAGGTCGCGAAGAACCAGCTGGTCGTGCAGAAGAATGCCGCGCAGGTCGACGTGCTCGAACAGGAGCGCTGGGCCGCGCCGCCCGCCGACGAGATCCGCCGCGCGCTGTCGGACGATCTCGCCGCGCAGCTCGGCACGATCGACGTCGCGAACTCCGCGTATCCGCCCGGCGTGCCCGTCTATCGCATCAGCGTGAACGTGCAGCGCTTCGAATCGTGGCCCGGCAAGCGGGCGGCGATCGATGCGGTGTGGAGCGTGCGTTCGCTCGCCACGCAGGCGGTGATGACGTGCCGCACGAGCGTCGCGGAACCCGTCGCCGACGGTTACGACGCGCTCGTCGCCGGCCACCGGCGCGCGCTCGACGTGATTGCATCGCAGGCCGCGGCCGGCGTGCGCGCCATGGCGGCACGGCGCGGTACGGCAACTGCCTCCGGCAGCAAGACGGCCACGGCGCCCGTCGTGCCGTGCCCGGCCAACCCGATGGCCGGCAGCGACGCGGGCGCGACGGGCAAGTCCGGCGCGTAAGCGCGCGACACACGGACGAACGTGCGATGCGTTCGCCCGTGTGGCTGCTGCGGCCCCCGCCGCGCATCCGATGGCACGCATCGGCCGAACGACCGCTTTGCATTGTTTGGCAAAATCCGCCGGAACCGGCACCACGCAACGCGGTCAGCTTGCGTTTTCGCGCCCGATTGACGATCCTACGCACTTCCAGGCTCGCGCCGCCCGTCGGTCGTGCGCGTCAGCCAGCGGCAATCGGGCCGCGTCCGGTCCGATCGTCGTGTCTCCCGAGGCTCGCACGCGTGTCCGCGTGCACCGCGTCGGGGCAGCCGCATCGCGGGTTGCCGCGCATCGCCCGGCAACCCGGCCAGCCTCATCCGTTCTCCCGGCGCCGCGCCGCATTTCCGGCCGGCATCCCGAACCCGCCCGTCCAGGGCTTTCGCTATTCCGTTTATGTTTCGTTCCCTGACGACCCTGATCAAGAAGTGGCGCGCGTCGCGCAATGCGGCCCACCAGCTCGACGCCCTGCTCGCGCACGCCGACGCGGACGCGTCGTACGCCGAGCGCAGCGAATGGCTGATCGAGCTCGCGCACTGGCTGCGCCGCAACGGTTCGATGCAGGCCGCGCAGGATGCGCCTGCCGAACGCGACGCCGGCACACGCGCGTATCCGGCGCACGCCCGGCTGCGCTATCTGTTCCACGTGCTCGAGCGCAATCCCGCGTGGAAGTCGCACGCGGCGCGCATCGTGCGCGGCGTCCTGCGCGAATGCGACGGCATCTCGCTGCTGTGCGACGCCGGCATGCCGGTGCACTCCGGTTTCTTCGGTGCGCTGTTCGAGCGGATCGACTCGTCGCTGATCCCGCCCGCGCCGAACCGCCGCGAGCTGACGGCGCTGTTCACGCTGATGTTCCCGACGCCGGAAGACGCGCAATGGATCGACGCGCTGCCCGACGACCTGCTCGCACGCCTCGCGGAGCTGATCTCGTTCGACGTCACCGAAGAAGAGCGCCACGAGCCCGGCTCGTTCTCGCGCGACCTGCTGGCCGCGCTGCACAACCTGACCTGCCAGATCAGCTCGACCGGCCTGTCGCAGACGGTGCGCAGCCGCCTGTCCGACGGTGACGCGCGCAAGCCGCTCGAAACGCAGCCGTTCTACCGCCTCACGCGTGCGATGCTCGCGGTCGAGACCGCGCACGCGGCCGTCGAGGACGGCGGCGACCAGAACAAGCTGCTGCACGAGGTGAACTACCTGCGCGTGCTGCTCGACGAATGCCGGATCGCGGTCGACGACGTATTCGCGCACCTGTACCGCAACGGCGTGTCGGTCGACATCGTGTTCCAGGTCGAGCGCATGCGCATGCGGATCCTGCGCGCCGAGATGCTGCTCAACGCGTGGATGGCCCGCGACGACCTGCGCGGCATGGCGCGCCTGACCGCCGAACTCGTCGACGCGAACCAGAACAGCCAGAGCGTGTCGCACCTCGTGCGCAGCAACTTCTCGCTGTTCGCGCGCAAGCTCGTCGAGACGAACGCGGATACCGGCGAGCACTACATCTCGCGCGGCCGCGCCGAGTATCTGAAGATGCTGCGCATGGCCGCGGGCGGCGGCCTCGTCACCGTCGCGACGGTCTGCGTGAAGTTCGCGATCACGGGCGCGCACCTGCAGTCGATGCTCGAAGGGCTGCTCGCCGGCGTCAACTATGCGGCGAGCTTCATGCTGATGCACTTCCTGCACTTCACGCTCGCGACCAAGCAGCCCGCGATGACCGCACCGACGCTCGCGCGCGAGCTCGACGACACCGCCCACGAAGAAGGCGTGAAAGCGTTCGTCGCGTCGGTGATCGCACTGATCCGCACCCAGGCCGCGGCGATCTCCGGCAACGTGCTCGTCGTGCTCCCCGTTTGCCTGCTCGTGCAGCTGTTCGCGGGCAACGTGCTGCACGCGAACCTGATCTCGCCTGAGAAGGCGCACGCGACGCTGCACTCGTTCTCGCTGATGGGGCCGACACCGTTCTATGCGGCGCTCACGGGCGTGCTGCTGTGGGCGTCGAGCCTGCTCGCGGGCTGGGCCGACAACTGGTTCGTGCTGCACCGGGTCGGCGACGCGCTCGCGTACAACCGCCGGCTGCGGCTCACGCTCGGCGCGGCCGGCGCCGCGAAACTCGCGCACTTCTGCCGCTCGAACGTCGCGGGCGTGGTCGCGAACGTCGGCCTCGGCCTGATGCTCGGCCTGATCCCGGCGATCGTCACGGTGTTCCTGTTCCCGTTCGAAGTGCGGCACGTGACGCTGTCGGCCGGCTCGATCGGCGTCGCGCTCGGTGTGCTCGGCAAGAACGCATTGAGCACGCCCGAGCTGTGGTGGGCGTGCGCCGGCGTGCTGAGCATGGCGATCCTCAACGTGCTCGTGAGCTTCGCGCTCGCGTTCACGATGGCCGTGCGCTCGCGCAGCCTGCGCCGCACCAAGGTGCGCGCGCTGGTCGCCGCGATCGTCCGCACGGTGCTGTCGAAGCCGTCCGCGCTGTTCTGGCCGGCCGGCGGCCCCGCAGCGCAGGCCGGCCAGCCCGGCTCGCACTGACCGCCCGACGCCCGCGCGGCGCCCCGCCGGGCATCGCCGCGCGGGCCACCCGGCGCGCCCGCGCGGCCTGCATATCGGCCGCCCGCGTCCCGAATCGGACGCAACGCCGGCTCCCGCCGCCCGCGCCGCGTACAATAGTGGACTTTTGCACGTCCTCACCCGCCTTATGTCCTCGCCCACCCTGTACGAATTCTTCGCTCCCTGCCCGCGCGGCCTCGAAGCGGCGCTTGCCGCCGAGCTGGCCGAGATCGCCGGCCGTCATCTGGACGGCGCGCCGTTCACCGCGGGCGCGCAGGTGCCGGGCGGCGTCCATTTCCGCGGCGGCTGGGCTGCCGGCATGGCCGCGAACCTCCATTCGCGGATCGCGAGCCGGATCCTGCTGAAGATCGCGCACCGCCCGTACCGCAACGAACAGGACGTCTACGCGCTCGCGCTCGAGCAGCCGTGGGAACGCTGGTTCGCATCGACGCAGACGCTGCGCGTCGACATCACCGCGATCAAGTCGCCGCTGAAAAGCCTCGAATTCGCGACGCTGCGCGTGAAGGATGCGATCTGCGACCGGATGCGCGAGAAGACCGGCTCGCGGCCGAGCATCGACACCGGTGCGCCGGACGTGCGCGTGTTCGCGTTCCTGACGGCCACCGAATGCACGCTGTACCTCGATACGTCGGGCGAGCCGCTGTTCAAGCGCGGCTGGCGTCTCGACAAGGGCGCGGCTCCGCTGCGCGAGAACCTCGCGGCCGGCATCCTGCGCCTGACAGGCTGGACGCCCGGCACGGCGCTGTACGACCCGATGTGCGGCAGCGGCACGTTCCTCGCGGAAGCCGCGCAGATCGCGCTCGGCGTGGCGCCGGGCGTCGAGCGCCGCTTCGGCTTCGAAAAGCTCAAGCAATACGACATCACCGCATGGCAGGGCCTGAAGGTCCCCGCACTCGACGCGAAGCGCGCGGCGCGCGGCAAGCGCGATTCGCTCGGCGTGTACGGCAGCGACATCTCCGGCGACATGCTCGAGAAGGCACGCGCGAACCTCGAACGCGCGGGCGTGCCGTCGGTATGGCTCAAGCAGGTCGACGCGCGCGGGATGACGCCGCCGTGCGACGGCCCGGGCATCATCCTCGCGAACCCGCCGTACGGCGAGCGGATCGAAGTGCGCGGTCGCAGCGCGCGCGGCGAGGTGCGTGAAACGGGCCGCAACCGCGGCAACGACGACGCATTCCGCCGTACGCACACCGACGCGCCGGACAGCGAGTTCTTCAACGCGCTCGGCGATGCGCTCAAGCAACGCTTCACCGGCTGGCAGGCGTTCCTGCTGACGTCGGACCGTTCGCTGCCGGGCCAGTTGCGGCTGCGTGAATCGGCGAAGACGCCGCTGTTCAACGGCGCGCTCGAATGCCGGCTGTTCCGCTTCGACCTGATCGCCGGCAGCGTGAAGGCGCGCCCGGCTACGCCGGAAGGCGACGCGTGACGCACGAGACTCGCCGGACGGCCGCTGCGGCCGCCTGCTGACATCCTGACGACGCCCGGCTCCCGCCGGGCGTTTTGCTTTGCGCGGCGCCGATGCTCGCGGTGCCGCACCAGTCCCCTTCGATGCCCCTGCACGGCGCCCCCGGCCGGCCCCCGCCGAAGCTGCCCACCGGAATCGCCTCGTGTCAGCGCCGCGATGACTACTGACAGCACGCTGTCAGCAGCACGCGATCACACTGCAATCCCGGCGCAATGCAAGGCTGGTTTCCATCAAGAACCCGAACAACAAGGAGCTCGTCGTGACGTCCGCAACTGCAACCGCAACCCTGGAACGCGCGATCGCGTGGTTCGATATCCCATCCCTGGATTTCGATCGCGCGATCCGTTTTTACGAAACCGTGCTGCAAACCACGCTGCAGCGCGAAGTCATCGGAGGCGTGCCGATGGCCATGTTCGATCACGAAGCGTCGAGCACGGGCGGCAGCATCGTGTTCGATCCGCAGCAGATGAAGCCGAGCGCGAACGGCGTGCTCGTCTACCTGAACGCCGGCGAATCGGTCGTTGCGGCGCTCGAACGCGTGAAACGCGCGGGCGGCATCGTGCAGGGTACGGTCGTCGAGCTGCCGAACAACTATGGTTACATCGGCTATCTGATCGATACCGAAGGCAACCGCGTCGGCCTGCACGCGCCGAAATGCCACTGAGCGCACCGACGACCGGGCCGGCGCGGCGCTATCATCGCGAAGTCCCCGTAGCCGTTGGAGTCGAGGTGCAGCCATGACGCGCCGTGCCGACCGTCTGTTCCAGATCGCCGAGCTGTTGCGCGGACGGCGTCTGACGACCGCGCAGCAGCTCGCCGACTGGCTGTCGGTGTCGCCGCGCACGGTCTATCGCGACGTGCGCGACCTGCAACTGTCAGGGGTGCCGATCGAAGGCGAAGCCGGCATCGGCTACCGGCTGAACCGCAACGCGAGCCTGCCGCCGCTCACGTTCACCGCCGAGGAGCTCGCGGCGCTCGCGGTGGGCGCACGCATGCTCGAAACCTGGGGAGGCGCGCGCTTTGCCGGCGGCGCCCGCTCGGCGCTCGCGAAGATTGCGTCAGCGATGCCGGCCGACAAGCGCACGGCGCTCGATCGCCTGCCGGTGTTCGCCCCGTCGTTCCACATCGACGAGACGTTTTGCGGGAAGGTCGACGCGATCCACCAGGCGGTCGACACGCGCCACGTCGTCAGCTTCGGCTACCGTGACCGGCTCGGCGCCCATACGCAACGCCGCGTGTGGCCGCTCGGGCTCGTCTACTGGGGCGGACGCTGGACGATCGGCGCGTGGTGCGAGCTGCGCGACGACTTCCGCACCTTCGACATCGCGCGAATGGGCGACATCACCGTGCACGAGCAGTTTCCCGACATGGAAGGAAGGCGCATCGCCGACTACATGCGGATCGCGGAAGCGCCGATGCGCTGACACGCACGTCGGCCGCTGCCGCTGTTCGTTCGCCGGCGCCCGCGAGCCCCGGCAACGCCCGTCATTCACCGAACACCACCGGACGCTTCGGCCGCTCGTCGACGTGCAGCGAAAACACGTCGGCGCGCGCATAGTGCCCCACCACGTCGAAGTCATAACGCGCGCGCACCAGTTCGTCGGTATCGATACGCGCGGTCACGAGCCCGGGTTCGCCGATCAGCGGCTCCGTCAACAGGTCGCCGAGCGGCCCGACGATCACGCTGCCGCCGCGGATCAGCGGCCGTTCGGGATCCCAGCCCGGCACGTCGATGCCGAGCGCGCGCGGCGACGGCTGCACCTGGCATGCACTCACGACGAAGCAGCGCCCTTCGTGCGCGATGTGCCGCATCGAGCTTTGCCACAGATCGCGCTCGTCGACGGTCGGCGCGCACCAGATCTGCACGCCTTTCGCGTACATCGCGCAGCGCAGGAGCGGCATGTGGTTCTCCCAGCAGATCGCGGCGCCCGCGCGGCCCGCCGCGGTGTCGACCACCGGCAGCGTCGAGCCGTCGCCCTGACCCCAGATCAGCCGCTCGGTGCCGGTCGGCATCAGCTTGCGGTGCTTCGCGACGAGCCCGTCACGCGGATCGAAAAAGAGCGCCGTGCAGTACAGCGTGCTGCCGCCGCGCTCGATCACGCCGACCACGAGGCTCGCGCCCGTGCGCTGCGACAGCGCGGCCAGCTCGTCGGTTTCCGGCCCCGGCACGTCGATCGCCTGCGCGGCGTAGCGCGCATACGCATCGCGCCCCTCGGGCAACCGGTAGCCGAGCCGCGTGCCGAAGATCTCGCCTTTCGGATAGCCGCCGAGCACGGCCTCGGGCAGCACGACAAGTGATGCGCCGCTGTCGCGGATCGCGCTTTCGTAGCCGAGGATCGTGTCGAGCGTGGCGCGCGTGCCGGCGGGCGAGGCGCCGATCTGCAGCGCGGCGATGACTGAGGTGGACATGAGGACGTCTCCGGATGAATGGGGTGACGCCATCTTTATCGATATGATGTCATCGATCAAATCGATACAACGATAACTGACATGAATTCAGATGATATCGCCGACCTCGATCTGAACCTGCTGAAAGTGTTCGAGGCGCTGTACGAGGAAGGCGGCGCGAGCCGCGCGGCGCTGCGGCTCGGTCTCACGCAGTCCGCCGTCAGCGCGGCGCTTGCGCGGCTGCGCGTGATCTATGCCGATCCGCTGTTCGTGCGCACCGGCCGCGGGCTCGCGCCGACGCCGCGCGCGGACGAACTGAAGCCCATCCTGTCCGATGCGCTCGACCGCTGCCGCGAAAGCCTCGCGATCGCGGCCGACGGCGGCGAACGCATCGGCCGCACGATCTCGATCGGTCTGTCGGACGACTTCGAGATCGCGCTCGGCCGTGCGCTGATCGACGCGGTCGCGCAGGAAGCCGCGGGGATCCGGCTGATCTTCCGGCAGACGCACAGCGGCATCGCCGGCGACGCACTGCTGCGGCACGGCGTCGATCTCGCGATCGCGTCGGGCGGGTTTTCGGCGAACGGGCTCAGCCGGCGGGCGGTCGCCACCGGCGGCTACGCGTGCCTGATCGACTCGGCCGGCCGCGCTCGCGCGCCGCGCACGCTGGCGCTAGACGATTTCCTCCAGCGCGACCACCTGCTCGTGTCGTCGGGCGGTGTGATCGGAATCGTCGACGAGGCGTTGGCCGCGCTCGGTCACAAGCGGCGCGTCGCGGCGTCGACCACGCATTTCGCCGCGCTGCCGTACCTGCTCGCCGGCTCCGATGCGGTGGCGACGATTCCGGCGCACGCCGCCCGCGCCATCGCTCGCTCGACGTCGCTGCGCGCGCTCGCGTGCCCGGTCGAGCTGCCGCGCTACCCGGTCGAGATCGGCTGGCGCACGAGCACGCAGCGCGACCCGGCGATCGTGCGCGTGCGGGATACGATCGCCGCGTGCATCGCCCGGATCGTCGCACCGTGAAAAACAGGGCAAGATTCGGCTTGCGAATCCCGCTCCCGTGCCCCCGGCTCGCCGCTGCCACCGGCAGGCCGGGCCATCCGCTCGCGGCGCGACGATGCAGGCGAGCCGCCTGCGCCGGACGAACGATCAGGGTCGGATTCGTCTAACCACATGGCCGGCAGCGACCGGGCGCAACCGGTAAAATGCCGAACCATGAAACCCGAAATCTGGACCCCGCACGTGACCGTTGCAGCGCTGATCGAGCGCGCCGGCCGCTTTCTCGTGATCGAGGAAGAAACCTCGACGGGCCTGCGCATCAATCAGCCGGCCGGCCATCTCGAAGCCGGCGAGACGCTCGCCGACGCCGTGATCCGCGAGACGCTCGAGGAAACCGCGCATCCGTTCGCTCCCGACGCGCTCGTCGGCGTCTATCTCGCGCACTACGAGCGCCCCGGCACCGCCGGCGCGACCTACCTGCGCTTCACGTTCTGCGGCACGGTCGGCGAGCCGTTGCCGGGCCACGCGCTCGACGACGGCATCGTCCGCACGCTGTGGATGAGCGCCGACGAACTGCGCGCATGCAGCGAGCGGCATCGCTCGCCCGCGGTGATGCGCTGCGTCGACGACTATCTCGCCGGGCGGCGCATTCCGCTCGATTTCGTGCACACGCATTCGGTCGCGCCGCGTCCGGACGCATTCGACCGTCAGGCGGTAAACAAATGAGCAAGCGCCGTGTAGTAGTGGGCATGTCGGGCGGCGTCGATTCGTCGGTGACCGCGTGGCTGTTGAAGGAACAGGGGTACGACGTGGTCGGCCTGTTCATGAAGAACTGGGAAGACGACGACGACGGCGAATATTGCTCGACGCGCCAGGACTGGATCGACGTCGTGTCGGTGGCCGACCTGATCGGCATCGACGTGGAAGCCGTGAATTTCGCGGCCGAATACAAGGACCGCGTGTTCGCCGAATTCCTGCGCGAATACTCGGCCGGCCGCACGCCGAACCCGGACGTGCTGTGCAACGCCGAGATCAAGTTCAAGGCGTTCCTCGATCACGCGATGTCGCTCGACGCGGAAATGATCGCGACGGGCCACTATGCGCGCGTGCGTGAGCGCGACGGTCGCTTCGAGCTGCTGAAGGCGTTCGATCATACGAAAGACCAGTCGTACTTCCTGCATCGGCTGAACCAGGCGCAGCTGTCGAAGACGATGTTCCCGCTCGGCGAGATCCCGAAGACGAAGGTGCGCGAAATCGCCGCGCAGATCGGGCTGCCGAACGCGAAGAAAAAGGATTCGACCGGCATCTGCTTCATCGGCGAACGGCCGTTCCGCGACTTCCTGAACCGCTATCTTCCGACGAAACCCGGCCCGATGAAGACGCCGGACGGCAAGGTCATCGGCGAGCACATCGGCCTCGCGTTCTATACGTTCGGCCAGCGCAAGGGCATCGGCCTCGGCGGCAGCAAGGACGGCAGCGGCGAACCGTGGTTCGTCGCCGCGAAGGACATCGCGTCGAACACGCTGTACGTCGTGCAGGGCCACGACCATCCGTGGCTGCTGTCGCGGCAGCTCGTCGCCGGCAACGTGAGCTGGGTCGCGGGCGAGCCGCCGGCCGAAGGCTTCTCGTGCGGCGCGAAGACGCGCTACCGGCAAGCCGATGCGGCATGCGCATTCGGCGTCGCGGCACCCGGCCCGGCAGGCGAAGCACGCTTCTCGCTCGCGTTCGACGATGCGCAATGGGCGGTCACGCCCGGCCAGTCGGCCGTACTGTACGACGGTGAAATCTGCCTAGGCGGCGGCATCATCGAGTCCGCGGCCACCGGCCAGCCCGGCCGGGCCGCAGCGGAAGGCCATGTGCCGGCGCTCGCCGACGCACGCTGACATCCATTCGGTTTAGACTTGCGGCACGCCGCGCCCGGCGGAACACGATTGCGCCGCGGCCGGCGCGCCGCCTTCACAGCGTACGCATGGCGGCATTTTTCTTACGGAGTCCCCATGCTTTCTCGACGCTACCTCGCGATGTGGTGTGCCGTCCTGCTGCTCGTCGCGGCGGCCGCACTCGCGTCTGCCCACATGCTTTCCTGGCTGTGGATCATCATCCCCGTCGCCCTCGTCGCGCTCGGTGTGTACGACCTGAACCAGGACCGTCACGCGATCCTGCGCAATTACCCGCTCTGGGGCCACTTCCGCTTCCTGTTCGAATTCATCCGGCCTGAAATCCGCCAGTACTTCGTCGAGGACGACACCGACGAAAAACCGTTCTCGCGCGCGCAGCGCAGCCTCGTCTACCAGCGCGCGAAGAACGTCGCCGACAACCGTCCGTACGGCACCGAACTGAACGTGAAGGCCGTCGCGCACGAATGGATCAGCCATTCGCTCGCGCCGACGAAGCTGCCGAACCACGATTTCCGCATCCGCGTCGGTGCGAACCGCGCGCAGCCGTACGACATCTCGATCTTCAACATCTCGGCGATGAGCTTCGGCTCGCTGTCCGCGAACGCGATCCGCTCGCTGAACCTCGGCGCCAAGAGGGGCGGTTTCGCGCACGACACCGGCGAAGGCTCGCTGTCGAAGTACCACCGCGAAAACGGCGGCGACATCATCTGGGAAATCGCGTCGGGCTACTTCGGCTGCCGCAACGACGACGGCACGTTCAACCCGGACAAGTTCGCGAAGCAGGCCGCCGAGCCGCAGGTCAAGATGATCGAGATCAAGCTGTCGCAGGGCGCGAAGCCGGGTCACGGCGGCGTGCTGCCGGCCGCGAAGATCACGCCCGAGATCGCCGAGACGCGCGGCGTGCCGATGGGCAAGGACTGCATCTCGCCCGCCACGCACTCGGAATTCTCGACGCCGCGCGGGCTGCTCGAATTCGTCGAGCGGCTGCGCACGCTGTCGGGCGGCAAGCCGACCGGCTTCAAGCTGTGCATCGGCCATCCATGGGAATTCTTCGGGATCGCGAAGGCGATGATCGAAACCGGCATCGTGCCGGACTTCATCGTCGTCGACGGCGCGGAAGGCGGCACCGGTGCGGCGCCGCTCGAATTCACCGACCACGTCGGCGTGCCGCTGCAGGAAGGGCTGCTGCTGGTGCACAACACGCTCGTCGGGATCGGCGTGCGCGACCGCGTGAAGATCGGCGCGAGCGGCAAGATCATCACCGCGTTCGACATCGCGCGCACGCTCGCGATCGGCGCGGACTGGGTGAACTCGGCGCGCGGCTTCATGTTCGCGGTCGGCTGCATCCAGGCGCAGCACTGCCACACCGACCGCTGCCCGACCGGCGTCGCCACGCAGGACCCGGTGCGCCAGCGCGCGCTCGTCGTGCCGGACAAGGCCGAGCGCGTGTACAACTTCCACCGCAACACGCTGCACGCGCTGCAGGAACTCGTGCAGGCGGCCGGCCTCGGCCATCCGTCCGAGCTGCGCGCGCATCACATCGTGCAGCGCGTCGCGCCGCACGAGGTGCGGCTGATGTCGCAGTTGCTTAAGTACCTGAAGCCGGGCGCGCTGCTCGACGGCCAGACCTGCGGCTATACGCTGTACGACAAGTGGTGGCCGATCTCGCGCAGCGATTCGTTCGTGCTCGGCGAGACCGTCTACGCATCGATCGAGTAACGGCGGATGCGCAGGATTGCCCGTCGCCCGGGCGGGCCGCATCGGGTAGGGAGAGGGGTCACCCCCTCAGCCCTCCCACACCACCGTACGTGCGGTTCCGCCCCGGCTCCTGCGTCATGGCCCCGCTCTCACGGGCTTGCGCTTCATCGGCTCGCATCGAGCCTCCACCGTCCTAATCGCGGTCCTTCATGTTCGGGCCTTCAGCCTCGCGGCCTACCATGCCCTCTGCTAATGGAATGGACGCCCCCGCCCGACACCTCTCGACGCCAGTAGCACTTCGGCAACCGTGCAGATCTCCCCGGGTATTGCGCACCCACCTTCACGCTTATGCCTGTCGGATATACGCCGCGTCGGACCGTGCAAGTTTCGGGCTTTGGCTGTTTGGGCCGCCTCACCCCAACGCGTCGTCTCTTATCCGCTTCCTGTTCGTCAGGCCAGCGCTTTGCCTCCGGCTTCCTTCAGACTCGCAGTCGCCCGCGACGCCCTTGCCATTGGCTAACACTTCCCCTTGCCGGGCGTGTAGAGGACTTTCACCTCCTAGTGAGTGCGCCCTGCCGGGCGCACCAAAACAAGAGCGCCCCCGCGGGGCGCTTTTTTGTCTGCTCAATACGCAGCCGGCGGTGCTCAGCCTTGCGGAAGCGTGTCGGCGAACGTCTGGCGCTGCGACAGCTTCGCGAAATGCTTGTCGAGATTCGGGTGGTGGTCGCGCCAGTTGAGCTCGGGCATCCGGAAGTCGAGGTAGCCGAGCGCGCAGCCGAGTGCGATGTCGGCGAGCGTGTAATGATTACCGACGCACCACGTCTTGCCGCCGAGGCCTTGCGACATCGCGACGAGGCCGTCGTCGATCTTGCGCTGCTGACGTGCGATCCAGCTCGCGCTGCGCTGCGCTTCGTCGCGCAGCGTGTATTCGAGACGGATCGCGACCGAGGCATCGAGCACACCATCGCCCAGCGCTTCCCAGCAACGCACTTCGACGCGCTCGCGCCCTGACGGCGGAATCAGCTTGCCGACCGGCGACAGCGTATCGACGTATTCGCAAATCACGCGGGAATCGAATACCGCAGCACCATCCTCCATCACGAGACACGGGACCTTGCCGAGCGGGTTCGATGCATGAATGTCCGTCTCCGGCGCCCACACGTTCTCGAGCTCCAGCTTGTAGTCGATCTTCTTTTCGGCGAGCACGATCCGCGCCTTTCGGACGAACGGGCTGCTGAGCGAACCGATTAATTTCATCATCTGCCTTTCTAAGGGAACTGCCGAGAGTATACGTTGTCGCCGATCATAACCGGCAGGCGCGGCCGGGTAGAAAATCGCCCGTCCGGCCTGTGGATGGTTTGCAACAGCCGCCGCTCGGCCCCTGCCGGCGCGGCTCGCGGCCGCCGCTCTCACGCGCCGCGTCCGGCGGCGCTACAATCGCACGATGAATGCGCCCCTCGATACCGCCATCGCCGTCGACGTCTACCGCCAGCGCCGCGAACGCGTGCTTGCCGCACTGCGTGCCGCGGGCGGCGGCGTCGCCATCGTCCCCACCGCGCCGGAAGTGCTGCGCAACCGCGATACGGCATTTCCGTACCGGTTCGACAGCTACTTCCATTACCTGACAGGGTTCGCCGAGCCCGATGCCGTGCTCGTGCTGAACTCGGCCGCGTCGCATGGCGCGCCGGAGTCGATCCTGTTCTGCCGTGCGAAGAATGCCGATCGCGAGATCTGGGAAGGATTCCACTACGGGCCCGAAGCCGCGCGCGACGCATTCGGTTTCGACTCGGCCTACGCGGTCGACGTGATCGACACCGAGATACCGCGCCTGCTCGCCGACGCGGGCACCGTGCACTACCGGTTCGGCGCGTCGGCCGACTTCGAGCGCCAGCTCGCCGGCTGGGTCGACGCGGTACGCGCGCAGGCCCGCACGGGCGTCGCAGCGCCGGACGCGCTGCTCGACCTCACGCCGCTGCTCGACGACATGCGGCTCGTGAAGGACGAGCACGAACTCGCGACCATGATGCGTGCCGCGCACATCTCCGCGCTCGCGCATCGCCGTGCGATGCAGGCCTGCCGCCCGGGGGTCCGCGAATACGAACTCGAGGCCGAGCTGCTGTATACGTTCCGCAAGCATGGCGCGCAGGCGCCCGCGTACGGCTCGATCGTCGCGGCCGGCGCGAACGCATGCGTGCTGCACTACCCGGCCGGAAACGCGGCCGCGCAGGATGGCGACCTGATCCTGATCGACGCCGCGTGCGAACTCGACGGCTACGCGTCGGACATCACGCGCACCTTCCCCGCCAACGGGCGCTTCTCGCCCGCGCAGCGCACGCTGTACGACATCGTGCTCGCCGCGCAACAGGCCGCGATCGACGCGACGCGCGCGGGCGTGCCGTTCGAGGCGCCGCACGACGCGGCCGTGCGCGTGCTGGCCCAGGGGCTGCTCGACACCGGCATCATTCCGAAAACGCGCTTTGCGAACGTCGATGACGTGATCGCGGAGCGCGCGTACGCGCGCTTCTACATGCACCGCACCGGCCACTGGCTCGGGATGGACGTGCACGATTGCGGCGACTACCGCGAGCGGCTCGCCGCGCGCGACGCGAACGGCATGCTGCCGTGGCGCACGCTGAAGCCCGGCATGACGCTCACCGTCGAGCCGGGCCTGTATGTGCGCGCCGCCGACGACGTGCCGTCCGAATACTGGAACATCGGCATCCGGATCGAGGACGATGCGATCGTGCGCGAGCACGGCTGCGAGCTGATTACGCGCGACGTCCCCGTTGCGGCGGCCGAGATCGAGGCGCTGATGCGCGCGGGCGCGGCGCACGGCGCATGAGCCGGCCGCCGCGCCTTCGTCAGCCGGCAGCGGACCGCCGTCGGCTGCCGTTGACCGTTACCCTGTTTCACGAACATTGATGACGACCGCTTCCTCCCCGGCCACGCCGGACTACGACCTCGCCATCGTCGGCGCGGGCCCCGTCGGGCTCGCGCTCGCCGGCTGGCTCGCGCGGCGCAGCGCGACGCAGCGTGCGTCGATCGCGCTGATCGACGCACGCGAACCGGCCGCGAGCGCGAACGATCCGCGCGCGATCGCCGTGTCGCACGGCAGTCGCGTGCTGCTCGACACGCTCGCGTGGCCCGGCGATGCGACGCCGATCGAACACATCCACGTTTCGCAGCGCGGCCATTTCGGCCGCACGCTGATCGACCGTGACGAGCACGACCTTGCCGCGCTCGGTTACGTCGTGCGCTATGGCTCGATCGTGCAGGCGCTTGCGAGCGCGGTGCACGGCACGCGCATCGACTGGCTCACGTCGACCACCGCGCGCGCACCGCAGCAGGACGCCGACGGCGTCACGCTGACGCTCGACGGGCCGCAAGGCGAGCGCACGCTGCGCGCGCGCCTCGTCGTCAACGCCGAAGGCGGGCTGTTCCACGAACAGCAGGCCGACACCGGCAAACACCAGCGCGACTACGGACAGACCGCGATCGTCGGCACCGTCACGGTCTCGGCACCGCGCCCGCACGTCGCATGGGAACGCTTCACGCACGAAGGCCCGCTCGCGCTGCTGCCGCTCGGCGGCCCGCGCCAGGCGAAATACTCGCTCGTGTGGTGCTGCACGCCCGACGAGGCGGCACGCCGCGCCACCCTGCCCGACGACGCGTTTCTGCGTGAACTCGGCGCGGCATTCGGCGAGCGCATGGGCCAGTTCGTCGCGATCGCGGGGCGCGCGTCGTTCCCGCTCGGGTTGAATGCCGCGCAAACGCTCGTCAGCGGACGCATCGCGATTGTCGGCAACGCCGCGCAAACGCTGCATCCGGTCGCGGGCCAGGGGCTCAACCTCGGGTTGCGCGATGCGCACACGCTCGTCGATGCGCTATCCGCGCAAGGCTTCGAAGCAACCGCGCTCGCCACCTTCAACGCACGGCGCGCGCTCGACCGCCGCTTCACGATCGGCGCGACCGACACGCTCGCGCGCCTGTTCACGGTCGATACCGGCCCGCTTCCGCTGCTGCGTGGCGCGGCACTCACCGCGCTCGAATTCGTGCCGCCGCTCAAGAAGGCCATCGCGCGCCAGATGATGTTCGGCCAGCGCAACTGACGCGCGACGCGCCGCGCATTGCGCGCGGCCGGGCCACTCAAACCGGGTCAAATCGGCGGGGCATGGGAATACGGTAAAATGCGCGTTTTCCCTCCGCCCTTTTTGGCCCGCGACGCCCCGCGCTCGCGGGCGGTGCCATTGCGATGCCCGTTATCGGCTCTCACGTTTTGCGTAACAACCTGTTCGTCGCCCCGATGGCCGGCGTGACGGATCGTCCGTTCCGCCAGCTGTGC
Source organism: Burkholderia sp. WTPI3 (assembly GCF_021483755.1). Classification (NCBI taxonomy): domain Bacteria; kingdom Pseudomonadati; phylum Pseudomonadota; class Betaproteobacteria; order Burkholderiales; family Burkholderiaceae; genus Burkholderia; species Burkholderia sp. WTPI3. Next base: position 23,775 of record NZ_JAGIXF010000081.1, read on the forward strand.
AAACGGCTGGGGGCCGGGTACGCCGTGTCCGAGATGGTCGCGTCCAACGCGCAACTGTGGAAGAGCGCGAAGACGATGCGGCGGGCGAACCACGAAGGCGAAGTCGAGCCGATCGCGGTGCAGATCGCGGGCGCCGATCCGGCGATGATGGCCGAAGCGGCCCGCTACAACGTCGACAACGGCGCGCAGATCATCGACATCAACATGGGCTGCCCGGCGAAGAAGGTCTGCAACGTCGCGGCCGGCTCCGCGCTGCTGCAGAACGAGCCGCTCGTGCAGCGGATCGTCGAGGCCGTCGTCGCGGCGGTCGGCACCGGGCCCGATGCGGTGCCCGTCACGCTGAAGATCCGCACCGGCTGGGATCGCGAACACAAGAACGCGATCACCGTCGCGCGCCTGGCCGAAGCCGCCGGCATCTCGATGCTGACCGTGCATGGCCGCACGCGCGCCGACCTCTACCGCGGCGACGCCGAGTACGACACGATCGCGGCCGTGAAGGCGGCCGTGCGCATTCCCGTCGTCGCAAACGGCGACATCACGTCGCCGGCAAAAGCGAAGGCCGTGCTCGATGCAACCGGCGCCGACGCGCTGATGATCGGTCGTGCAGCGCAAGGTCGGCCGTGGCTGTTCCGTGAAATCGATCATTTCCTGCAAACCGGCGAGCTGCTGCCCCCGCCGCGGATCGACGAGATCCAGCACGTGATGAACGAACACCTGGAAGACCACTATGCGTTCTACGGCGAATTCACGGGAGTCCGTACTGCGCGCAAGCACATCGGCTGGTACACTCGCGGCCTTTCCGGTGCCAATGGCTTCCGGCACCGAATGAACACGCTCGATTCCACCCGCGAGCAGCTCGCCGCCGTCAATGCATTCTTCGAGGCGCAAAAGGCGCTGTCGGACCACCTCGTCTACGTCGATGACGAAGAGGAAAACGGCCAGGGCGAGTCGGACGACCATAACCAGTTAGCAGCATGAGCAAGCACAACATCGAACAATGTGTCCGCGAGAGCCTGGACGTGTATTTCCGGGATCTAGACGGCTCCAATCCGCACGACGTCTATGAAATGGTGATGTCCTGCGTCGAAAAGCCGATGCTCGAGGTCGTGCTCGTACAGGCAGGCGGCAACCAGTCGCTCGCCGCGGAGTACCTCGGCATCAATCGCAATACGCTGCGCAAGAAGCTGCAGCAGCACGGCCTGCTGTAGGCAGCCGTCCCGTCCCCGTTTCCCTGGCTATTGGTGGTTCCATCATGATCAAGCAAGCGCTCATTTCCGTTTCCGACAAGACCGGCATCGTCGACTTCGCGAAGTCGCTGTCCGACCTCGGCGTCAAGCTGCTGTCGACGGGCGGCACCGCGAAACTCCTCGCCGACGCGGGTCTGCCCGTGACCGAAGTGGCTGACTACACGGGCTTCCCGGAAATGCTCGATGGGCGCGTGAAGACGCTGCACCCGAAGGTGCACGGCGGCATCCTCGCCCGCCGCGACCTGCCCGAGCACATGCAGGCGCTGGAGCAGCACGGCATCCCGACGATCGACCTGCTCGTCGTGAACCTGTATCCGTTCGTCGCGACGATCGCGAAGGATGACTGCACGCTCGCCGACGCAATCGAGAACATCGACATCGGCGGCCCGACGATGCTGCGCTCGGCGGCAAAGAACCACCGCGACGTGACGGTCGTCGTCGACCCGGCCGACTACGCAGTCGTGCTCGACGAAATGAAGGCGAACGGCAATGCGGTCGGCTACGCGACCAACTTCCGTCTCGCGACGAAGGTGTTCGCGCACACCGCGCAATACGACGGCGCGATCACGAACTACCTGACGAGCCTGACCGACGAACTGCAGCACGCATCGCGCAGCGCCTACCCGGCCACGCTGAACATGGCGTTCGACAAGGTGCAGGACCTGCGCTACGGCGAGAACCCGCACCAGAGCGCCGCGTTCTACCGCGACCTCGCGACGCCGGCCGGCGCGCTGGCGAACTACCGCCAGCTGCAAGGCAAGGAACTGTCGTACAACAACATCGCCGATTCGGACGCGGCGTGGGAATGCGTGAAGACGTTCGACGCACCGGCCTGCGTGATCATCAAGCATGCGAACCCGTGCGGCGTCGCGGTCGGCAACGATTCGGCCGATGCGTACGCGAAGGCATTCCAGACCGACCCGACGTCGGCGTTCGGCGGCATCATCGCGTTCAACCGCGAAGTCGACGAAGCGGCTGCACAAGCCGTCGCGAAGCAGTTCGTCGAAGTGCTGATCGCACCGTCGTTCTCGGACGCAGCGAAGCAGGTGTTCGCCGCGAAGCAGAACGTGCGCCTGCTCGAGATCGCACTCGGCGACGGCCATAACGCATTCGACCTGAAGCGCGTCGGCGGCGGCCTGCTCGTGCAATCGCTCGATTCGCGCAACGTGCAGCCGAGCGAGCTGCGCGTCGTCACGAAGCGCCAGCCGAGCACGAAGGAAATGGACGACCTGCTGTTCGCATGGCGCGTCGCGAAGTATGTGAAGTCGAACGCGATCGTGTTCTGCGGCAACGGCATGACGCTCGGCGTCGGTGCAGGCCAGATGAGCCGCGTCGATTCCGCACGCATCGCGAGCATCAAGGCGCAGAACGCGGGCCTCACGCTGGCGGGTTCGGCCGTCGCATCGGATGCGTTCTTCCCGTTCCGCGACGGTCTCGACGTCGTCGTGGCGGCAGGCGCGACCTGCGTGATCCAGCCGGGCGGCTCGATGCGCGACGACGAAGTGATCGCCGCGGCCGACGAACACGGCATCGCGATGGTCCTGACGGGCGTGCGCCACTTCCGTCACTGATCGAACGCGGCCCGCGCGGCCTCGGCACGACAACCCGGCGGCATCGCACCCGCCGGGTTTTTTATTGCGCGGCGCCCGCGCATGCGGCCGCGCGGCCGGTGCGCCGCACCATTCGTTGTAGTATCGCTGCATCAGGTTTTTGTCCTCACTCATGCGAATTCTCGGCATCGACCCCGGCCTGCGCGTTACCGGCTTCGGCGTCATCGACGTCAGCGGCCACCGGCTCGCCTATGTCGCCAGCGGCGTGATCCGCACACCGACGGCCGACCTGGCCACCCGGCTCGGCACGATCTTCCAGGGCGTCTCGACGCTCGTGCGCGAGCACGCGCCCGACCAGGCCGCGATCGAGCAGGTGTTCGTCAACGTGAACCCGCAGTCGACGCTGCTGCTCGGCCAGGCGCGCGGCGCCGCGATCTGCGGGCTCGTCGCAGGCGGCCTGCCGGTCGCCGAATACACGGCGCTGCAGCTGAAGCAGGCCGTCGTCGGCTACGGCCGCGCGACCAAGTCGCAGATGCAGGAGATGGTCACGCGGCTGCTCAACCTGTCCGGCCAGCCCGGCAGCGACGCGGCCGACGCGCTCGGCATGGCGATCTGCCACGCGCACAGCGGCAACACGCTCGGC
>NZ_JAGIXF010000082.1:0-26168 GCF_021483755.1 Burkholderia sp. WTPI3
GAAGCGGACTCCACCGGGGCCGCCGGCAAGGGCGTGTCCGACATCGGCGCGTTCGGGCGCCTAGCCGGCGCATTCGGCGCGGCGATCGGCGCGAGCCGCGTCGCGGTCGACAACGGTCACTTCACGCGCGACAAGCAGGTGGGGGCGACCGGCAAGACGGTCGAGGCGAGCGTGTACATCGCGTTCGGCATCTCCGGCGCGGTGCAGCATCTGCAGGGGATCAAGGACTGCCGCCACGTGATCGCCGTGAACCTCGACGGTAGCGCGCCGATCGCGAAGCGCGCGAACCTGACGGTGGTGGGCGACGCGCAGGCGACCATCGCCGCGCTGATCGAACAGGTGCAGGCCGCGCGCGCGTCGCGCGGACAATCGCCGGCTGCGGTCGGCAGCCGTGAAACGGAAGGAGTCGCAGCATGAACGCCCCCCGCCAGTTGCAACGCATCGCGGTGCTCGTGTCCGTGGGCCGACACCCCGTCAGCGGTGCCGCGCGCTACAGCCGCAACGACGCGGCCGCGCTCGAAGCAGGCCGCCAGCTCGCGGAGAAGCATCGCGCGCAGCTCGACGTGATCCACGCGGGCGACCCTGCGAATGAAGCGCTTGCTGAATACCTCGCGCTCGGCGCGCGGCAGGTCGAAGTGCTGGCCTGCCGCGACGGCGACGATGCCGCGCATGCGCTCGCCGCGCGCGTCGAAGACTACGACCTCGTGCTGACCGGCACCCGTGCCGAGGGCGCGTACGACACCGGGATGCTGCCGTATCGCGTCGCCGCGACGCTCGGCTATCCGCTCGTCGGCTCGGCCGTCGACGTGACGGTCGAAGGCGGCCGCGCGGCCGTGCGGCAATTCTTGCCGAAAGGGCTGCGGCGGCGCGTCGACGCGGCGCTGCCGGCCGTCATCGCGGTTCATCCGCTCGCCAACGCACAGCCGCGCTATGCGTATGCGCGGCTGCGGGCCGGCGCGATCCGTCCAGCGCTCGCGGCGACCGGTGCGGATGCCGACGCCGCCGCGTGGCGGGTCGGTCCGATCGAGCGTAAACCCGTAAAGCTCGTGGCTGCCGAGAAGCGCTCCGGGCATGCGCGGATGCTGTCCGCGACGACGACCGAAAGCCGTGGCGGCAACGTCGTAAATGAAGGGAGTTCAGTCGAAAAAGCACAAGTGATCCTCGCGTATTTGCGCGAGCATCAACTCATCGACTACTGAATTTTGATGCCTGTCGGCAACCACACTGGGATGCAAGGAATCCGGAGCAAACGATGAAAGTATCGGCAGACATTCGCGCACTGATCGAGCGACGCAAGGAAGGTTACAGCCTCGAGGCGCCGTTCTATACGAGCGAGGAAATTTTCGCCCTCGACATGGAGGCGATTTTCCGCCAGCACTGGATCCAGGTGGCGGTCGAACCGGATATTCCCGAGCCGGGCGACTACGTGACCGTGGAACTGGGCAGCGACTCGATCCTGATCGTGCGCGACGACGACATGGAAATCCGCGCGTTCCACAACGTGTGCCGCCACCGCGGCGCGCGTCTGTGCAACGAGGACAAAGGCTCGGTCGGCAACATCGTGTGCCCGTACCACAGCTGGACCTACAACCTGACAGGCCAGTTGATGTTCGCCGAGCACATGGGCGAGAAGTTCGACCGCTGCAAGCACAGCCTGAAGTCAGTGCATGTGCAGAATCTGGCGGGCCTGATCTTCGTGTGCCTTGCCGACGAGCCGCCCGCCGACTTCGCGCAGTTGCGCGCCGAGATGGAGCCGTACCTGCTGCCGCACGATCTGCCGAATACGAAGATCGCCGCGCAGATCGACATCATCGAGGAAGGCAACTGGAAGCTCACGATGGAGAACAACCGCGAGTGCTATCACTGCGTCGCGAACCATCCGGAGCTGACGATCTCGCTGTACGAATACGGCTTCGGCTACCAGCGCTCCGACGCGAACGCCGAAGGCATGGACGCCTTCGCGGAAACCTGCGTGCGCCGCGGCAAGGAGTGGGCCGAGATGGGGCTGCCGTCCGCCGAAATCGAAAAGCTGCTCGACGTGACGGGTTTCCGCACGCAGCGCCTGCCGCTCGACCGCCACGGCGAATCGCAGACGCTCGATGCGAAGGTCGCGTCGAAGAAGCTGCTCGGCCAGTTCGACCAGGCCGACCTCGGCGGCCTGTCGTTCTGGACGCAGCCGAACTCGTGGCACCACTTCATGAGCGATCACATCGTGACCTTCTCGGTGATTCCGCTGTCGGCCGGCAAGACGCTCGTGCGCACCAAGTGGCTCGTGAACAAGGATGCAAAGGAAGGCATCGACTACGACGTGAAGAACCTCACGGCCGTGTGGAATGCGACCAACGACCAGGATCGCGCGCTCGTCGAATTCTCGCAGCGCGGCGCGACCAGCAGCGCGTACGAGCCGGGCCCGTACTCGCCGTTCACGGAAGGTCTCGTCGAAAAATTCTCGGCCTGGTACATCGGCCGGCTCGCCGAAAAAACCGGCGCGTAGTACTTGGTAGCGAACAAGCGGAGCAAGACATGATGCGAGATGCGGCCAATTTCGAGCCGGCGGACAGCCGGGTAACGCACCCGGCGTTCTGGAGCGCGCTGCCCGAGCGCTGGACGAGCGACGTCGAGGAAACGCTGGTGTGCTGCCACGTGCGGCAGGAAACCCACGACGTGAAGAGCTTCTTCTTCCGTTCGCCGCAAGGCCGTGCGTTCTCGTTCGAGCCCGGGCAGTTCATCACGCTCGAACTCGACATCGAAGGCGAGACGATCAACCGGTGCTACACGATCTCGTCGTCGCCGGCGCGGCCGCACACGATCTCGATCACGGTCAAGCGCGTGCCGGGCGGCAAGGTGTCGAACTGGCTGCACGACAACCTGCAGCCGGGCGCGTCGGTTCGCGTGCTCGGCCCGGCCGGCGAATTCACGTGCGCACGGCATCCGGCGCGCAAGTACCTGTTCCTGTCGGCAGGCTCGGGCGTCACGCCGCTGATGTCGATGAGCCGTGCGCACCATGATCTCGCGGAGGATCGCGACATCCTGTTCGTGCATAGCGCACGCACGCCGGACGACATCATCTTCGCGCGCGAACTCGACCTGATCGCCTCGAACCATACGAACTTCCGCACGTCGTTCGTCGTCGAGCGCGTCGGTGCGCGCACCAACTGGCCGGGCGTCACGGGCTTCCTGACGCTGCCGCTGCTCAAGCTGATCGCACCGGACTTCATGGAGCGCGAGATCTTCACGTGCGGCCCCGCGCCGTACATGAAGGCCGTGCGCGACCTGCTCGACGAGGCCGGTTTCGATCGCAAGCAGTATCACGAGGAAAGCTTCTCGTTCGAGACGCTCGCGCAGACCGCGAGCGACGAAGTGCTCGCCGAACTCGTGCCGGCGGCCGACGGCGTCGACGCCGCGACGAGGCAGTACACGGTCAGCTTCGCGAAGAGCAACCGCGAGATCGCATGCGGCTCCGGGCAGCATGTGCTCGACGCGGCGCGCCAGTCCGGCGTGCGGCTTCCCGCTTCGTGCACGCAGGGCATGTGCGGCACCTGCAAGGTGAAGCTCGTGTCGGGGCAAGTCGAGATGAAGCACAACGGCGGCATCCGCCAGCGCGAGATCGACCAGGGAATGGTGCTGCTGTGCTGCAGCAAGCCGTTGTCGGATCTCGTGATCGACAAATAAAGCAGACGCGCCATCGGTCGGCCCGGAGGCGTCGCCTCCGGACAAGCATCCGTCGCAAAACAACCGGACCGCCGAATTGTGGTTGAAGAACCTAGAGAGACAACGCGCGGTGTGCGCATATCAAGGAGATCGACCATGAAACTGTTTGGAAAAATTCTGTGGACCGGTGCGCTGTCGGCGATGGTGGCGTTGAGCGCGTCGGCGCTCGCCGACACGAAACCGACGTTGAAGATCGGCTACGTCGAAGGCTGGGACGACAGCGTCGCGACGTCCAACGTCGCCGCGCGCGTGATCGAGAAGAAGCTCGGCTACCAGGTCCAGCTCGTGCCGGTCGCTGCCGGGATCATGTGGCAGGGTGTGGCACGCGGCGACCTCGATGCGACGCTGTCCGCATGGTTGCCCGTCACGCACGGCTCGTACTGGGACGAGTACAAGGCGAAGGTCGTCGATCTGGGCGCGAATTTCCCCGATGCGAAGATCGGCCTGATCGTGCCGGCCTACGTGAAGGCGAAGAGCATCGACGACCTGAACGCCGAGAAAAGCAGCTTCGGCGGCCGCATCGTCGGCATCGATGCGGGCGCGGGCGTGATGCGCAAGACGGACGATGCGATCAAGAGCTACGGATTGAACTACACGCTGATGCCGAGTTCGGGCAGTGCGATGACGGCCGAACTGTCGCGCTCCATCAATGCGAACAAGCCGGTGATCGTGACCGGCTGGGCGCCGCACTGGATGTTCGCGAAGTGGAAACTGCGCTTCCTCGAGGATCCGAAGAAGGTGTTCGGCGGCGCGGAACACGTCGACAGCGTCGTGAATCCGCAGCTCGAAACGAAGGCCAAGCCGGTTGTCGCGTTCCTGAAGAAATTCCAGTGGAAGCCGGGCGAAATCGACAGCGTGATGCTCGCGATCCAGAGCGGTTCGAAGCCGGAAGCAGCCGCCGATGCCTGGATTGCAGCGCATGCGGACCGCGTGAATTCGTGGACTGACGGCGTGCAGTAAGCCCGCGGCGATTCGCCACGCACAACACCATAACAACATGCCGGGAATGGCATGCAGGAATCCGAAACAATTGTGATTCGATGCAGCCATATCCCGGTTTTCTTTTACTGATTCTGCAAAAAAGCGCATAAGTTGTTACACTACGGCCCTTGTGCGGAGTCATCACAGGAGGAATTGGATGAGTCAGGCAGGACTGCGTGCGAACCGCACCAGTGATGTTGGAACAACCATCTCACATGATTCGACGGGCCACACGCTGCATCGTGGCCTGACTTGGAAGGATGCATTTTGGGTAACGAGCGGCGTGCCGGCTGGCGTGCTGTTCACGATCGGCGGAGTCTGTACGACGATCGGCCAGCCCGCGTGGGCGATCTGGATCGCCGCGATCACGATGGGGCTGATTCAAAGCGCGACTTATGCGGAAATATCGGGGCTATTTCCCCATAAATCGGGCGGCGCGTCGGTGTACGGCGCGATCGGCTGGGTCCGTTACAGCAAGCTGATTGCCCCGGTTTCCGTGTGGTGCAACTGGCTCGCGTGGTCGCCGATGCTCGCGCTCGGCTGCGGCCTCGCGGCGAGCTATGCGCTCACGAGTCTCTTTCCCGCCGATGCGGCGGTGCTGCACTGGCAGCTCAGGATCGCGGATCTCGGTTTCATCAAGCCGGGCCTGTCCCTGAGAATCAACGCGACGTTCATCATCGCGACGATCCTGCTTCTCATCACGTTCAAGCTTCAGCACAGCGGTGCGTCGAAGGCTGCACGTACGCAACGCATTCTCGGCATTGCATCGCTCACGCCGCTGCTGATCGTCGGCATCGTGCCGTTCGTCACCGGCGACGTGCCGATGTCGAACCTGCTCCCGCTGCTGCCGCTCGGTCACGACGCGCACGGCAACCTCACGGCCGCGACGTTCGGCTCGTGGAACGGGCAGGGCGTCACGATGGCGCTCGGCGCGATGTTCATGGCGGGATGGGCGTCGTACGGTTTCGAGACGGCCGTGTGCTACACGCGCGAATTCCGCGATCCTAGTCGCGACACCGCGAAGGCGATCTTCTGGTCGGGCGCGCTGTGTCTCGTCGTGATGACGCTCGTGCCGATGGCGTTCCAGGGCGCGCTCGGCACGCAGGCGATGCTCGATCCGGCGATTGGCGACGGCACGGGTGTCGCGGCCGCGATGGCGAAGATTGTCGGTGGCGGCGCGTGGGTCGCGAATGCGGTCGTCGTGATGCTGATGCTGTCGATCCTGCTGATCGTGATGACGTCGATGATGGGATCGTCGCGCACGCTGTACCAGGCATCGGTCGACGGCTGGCTGCCGAAGTACCTGTCGCACGTGAACGAGCATGGCTCGCCCACGCGCGCGATGTGGACCGATCTCGGCTTCAACCTCGTGTTGCTGATGATGTCGGACTACATGACGGTGCTGTCGATCTCGAACGTCTGCTACATGTTGTTCGTATTCCTGAACCTTCAGTCGGGCTGGATCCACCGGATGGACCGCGGCAACTGGGATCGGCCGTTCCGCTGCCCGACGTGGCTGCTCGTCGCGGGCTCGATCTGCGGCTATGCGAACCTCGTCTACGTCGGCGCGGGTGCGAACCTGCAGGGCGAAGGCACGCTGCGCAACGGGCTGATCGCGATGCTGCTGATCGTGCCGGTGTTCCTGTTCCGCCACTACTGGCAGGATCGCGGCCGTTTCCCCGCGCAGATGCAGCGCGACATGGAGCTCGAAGTGCCGAAGCGCGCGATGTGGCTGAATCTGATGCCGTATGCGGCGCTGATCGGGGCGGCGCTCACGATCTGGCTGTCGCATTACCTTGCGTGGGTGAAGTGACGCGCGAGGCTGCGTGACGGTGCGCGACGCCCGCAAGCCGCACGCGGGCGTTGCGATCGATCATGCGGCACCGACGAAGCCCGACCGGCATGCAAGCGGTCGGGCTTTCGTCGTTCATGGGGAGGCGGCGTCGCCGCCTGCATCGCCCGCTTCGCGCGATCGAAGCCGCTTGATTTCGGGAATGACCGGTTTCGGACGGCGCGCGTCCCGGGCGCGGCGAATCGGCACGGCGCCTGCGCGCGTGCCGGCGGCTTGCGCGTGACGAGCGGTCGGTCCCGCCCGCTCGTCACGCGTTACGGAAACACCACCGTCCGGTCGCCGTTCAGGAACACCCGCCGTTCGATGAACGCCTTCACCGCCCGCGCGAGCGTGATGGATTCGACGTCACGCCCCACCGCGAGCAGTTGCTCCGGCCGCAACGCGTGATCGACACGCTCGACCACCTGCTCGATGATCGGGCCTTCGTCGAGATCGTCGGTCACGAAGTGGGCGGTTGCGCCGATCAGCTTCACGCCGCGCGCATGCGCCTGGTGATACGGCTTCGCGCCCTTGAAGCCGGGCAGGAACGAGTGATGGATGTTGATCGCGCGGTTCGCGAGTTTCGCGCTCGTTTCCTGCGACAGCACCTGCATGTAGCGCGCGAGGATCACGAGTTCGGCGCCGCTCGACTCGAAGAAGTCGAGCCACTGTGCTTCCTGCTGCGCCTTGGTGTCGGCCGTGATCGGGAAGTGCCGGAACGGCAGCCCGTGCTGCGTGGCGAGCGATTCGAAGTCCGGATGGTTCGACACGATGCCGACGATGTCCATCTTCAGCTCGCCCATCCGCCAGCGGAACAGCAGGTCCGCGAGGCAGTGCTCGAGCTTCGACACCATGATCAGCACCTTGGGGCGCGCGCTCACGTCGTGGATCGCCCACTGCGCATCGCCTTCGGCGTTGCCGCCGAGCTTGGCCGCGATCGGGCCGAACTCCTGGCGCAGTGCGTCGATCTGCAGCGTCTCATCCGTCGGATGAAACACGCAGCGCACGAAGAAGTGGTTGCTGAGATCGTCGTCGAACACGTTCAGCGCATCGACATAGCAGCGATGGCGCTCGAGAAAGCCGACGACGGCGGCGACCTGGCCGGCCGCGCTCGGGCACGACAGCGTCAGGACGAATTGATCGGGGCGTGAGTCGGCAGTCATGAGAATCCTCGGGTGTCATGGGGCGCGAACCCTCGCGGCGGCGCACCGGGGGCGCCGCGCGACGCGGGTAGCGGGAGACTCAAGTAAATCAGGACGATTTTTGCGCGGATAGAACCAACGCGCCGTGTGGCTGGTATCGGTACGCCAGCACGGACGGACGGCGCGCAGCCGGTCATGCGGCGGTTTTCAGGCCGCCGGGCGGCCCGTCATGCCGGCGCGCAGGCGTCGAGCAGCCAGCGCCGGAACACATGGGTCGCGTCCGGCTCGGGCCGCTGCGGCGGCCGCACGAGGAAGTAGCCGCGCGACGTGACGACCGGCGCGTCGACGAGCTTCACCAGTTGCCCGGACGCGACGAGCTCGTCGACGAGCGGCGACCAGCCGAGCGCGACGCCCTCGCCGAGCAGTGCAGCATGGATCACGAGCGCATAGCTGTTGAATGTCACGCCGCGCGCGGCGGCCGGCGCATCGAGGCCATGCGCGTCGAACCAGCCGGCCCACGACAGCCAGCGCTCGGGGCGTGTCGGCTGCACGTGCAGCAGCGGCAGCGCATGCAGGTGGTCGGGCCGCGCGACGTGTGGGTGCGCGGCGCGAAACGCCGGCGAGCAGACGGGCGTGACCGATTCCGGAAAGAGGCGCGCGGCCGTGCACGACGGCCAGTGGCCGTCGCCGAACAGGATCGCGATGTCGGCATGGTCGCGCTGCGCGTCGTAATCCTGCGACGTGACGACCCGCACGTCGACGTCCGGCATCACGTGCTTCAGGCCGGCCAGGCGCGGCATCAGCCAGTAGGTGGCGAACCCGAAATCCGTGACGATCGTGAGCGCACCGTGCTCGCGGCGCGCGCGCAGCGTCGCCGTGGCGCCGCGCAGCGTATCGAGGCTCTGCCGCACCGCTTCGTACAGGCACTGGCCGTCGGTCGTCAGTGTGACGCCGCGCGGGCTGCGCTCGAACAGCGGCACGCCGAGCTCCGCCTCCAGCTGGAACACCTGCTGGCTCACGGCCGGCTGCGTCGAGCCCAGCTCGCGTGCGGCGGCCGTGAAGCTCGCGAGACGGGCGGCCGATTCGAACGCGCGCAGCGCCTGCATCGACGGTAACGCTTCGGGTTTCGACATAAGTCTCTCTAATGGCCCCATAAGGGGAGGATGCCTTCCCGCCCGAATTCGGGCGGGAGATAGTGCTTCGGACGGCACGGCGCCGCGCCAGGCCCTCCGCGATTCTAGCCAGTCGCGGCCGGTGCGCGCGGCACTTTCTTCAAGCTGCGTCCGTCATGCCGGCTGCGTCGCTGTCCGAGCGTCGCGCCGTTCCGTTCGAACACCGATTTCACCGTGACCGCCGATGACGAACCCGACTCCCAACATCCTGATCCTGATGGCCGACCAGCTCACGCCGTTCGCATTGCCGGCTTACGGCAACCGCGTCGCGCGCACGCCGACGCTCGACCGGCTGGCCGCGCAAGGCGTGGTGTTCGACGCCGCCTACTGCGCGAGCCCGCTGTGCGCGCCGTCGCGCTTCTCGCTGCTGACCGGCAAGCTGCCGTCGGGTATCGGCGCCTACGATAACGCCGCCGAATTGCCGGCGCAAACGCTGACGTTCGCGCACTACCTGCGCGCGGGCGGCTACCGGACGATGCTGTCCGGCAAGATGCACTTCTGCGGCCCCGACCAGCTGCACGGCTTCGAGGAGCGGCTCACGACCGACATCTATCCGGCCGACTTCGGCTGGGTGCCGGACTGGGATCAGCCGACCGAGCGGCCGAGCTGGTATCACAACATGAGCTCGGTGCTCGAGGCCGGCCCCTGCGTGCGCACGAACCAGCTCGACTTCGACGACGAAGTCACGTTCGCGGCGAAGCAGAAGCTGTACGACGTCGCGCGCGAGCGCGCGGCCGGGCGCGACGAGCGGCCGTTCTGCATGGTCGTGTCGCTGACGCATCCGCACGATCCGTATGCGATCACGCGCGAATACTGGGATCTGTACAGCGACGAAGAAATCGACATGCCGACCGTGCGACTCGATGCGGCGGAAAGCGATCCGCATTCTCGGCGGCTGCGCTTCGTCTGCGAAAACGACCGCACGCCGCCGACCGACGCGCAGATCCGTGCCGCGCGCCACGCGTACTACGGCGCGACGTCCTACGTCGACGCGCAGTTCGGCAGCGTGCTGGCCGCGCTCGAGCAATGCGGGTTTGCCGACGACACGATCGTGATCGTCACGTCCGACCACGGCGACATGCTCGGCGAGCGCGGGCTCTGGTACAAGATGACGTTCTTCGAAGGCGGCTGCCGCGTGCCGCTGATCGTCCACGCGCCGAACCGCTTCGACGCGGCGCGCGTGCGCGGGCCCGTGTCGCACGTCGACCTGCTGCCGACGCTCGTCGACCTGGCCGGCGCCGCACCGGCCGGCGGCCGGCCCGATGCCGGATGGCCGGACCCGGTCGACGGCGCGAGCCTCGTGCCGCATCTGCATGGCAAGCCCGCGCACGACGTTGCCCTTGGCGAATACCTCGCGGAAGGGGCGGTCGCGCCGGTCGTGATGATCCGCCGCGGCGACTGGAAGTACGTGCATTGCCCGGCCGATCCCGACCAGCTCTACAACCTCGCCGACGATCCGCGCGAGCGCACCAACCTGGCCGGGACGCCCGAGGCGGCCGGGCTGCTCGCCGCATTCCGCGCCGAGGCCGCGCAGCGCTGGAACCTGCCCGAGCTCGATGCCCAGGTGCGCGCCAGCCAGCGGCGGCGCCGTTTCCATTACGCGGCGACGACGCAGGGCCGTATCCAGGCGTGGGACTGGCAGCCGTTTACCGATGCGACCCAGCGCTACATGCGCAATCACATCGAACTCGACACGCTCGAAGCGATGGCGCGCTTTCCGCGCGTCGGGCGCTGAACGGTCCGCATCGAGGACATTGACGAACGACGGAGGAAGCAAATCATGAAACGAGAGTGCAATGCAGCAATCCGGAGGGCCGGCGCGGTATTCGCTGCGACCGCATGCGCGATGGCGGCACTGCCCGCGCACGCCGCCGACCCGCAGACGTGTCGCGACGTGCGGATGGCGGCGCCCGGCTGGACCGACATCGACGCGACGAACGCGATGGCCGGCGTCGTGCTGAAGGCGCTCGGATATCGGCAGGACGTCGCGAACCTGTCGGTGCCGATCACGTACCAAGGGCTCAAGAAAGGGCAGGTCGACGTCTTCCTCGGCAACTGGATGCCCGCGCAGGCGCCGCTCGTGAAGCCGTTCGTCGACGAGAAATCGATCGACGTGCTGCACGCGAACCTGAGCGGCGCGAAGTTTACGCTTGCGGTGCCCGACTACGTCGCGGCTGCCGGCGTGCACACGTTCGCCGATCTCGCGCGCTACGCGGACCGCTTCGGCGACAAGATCTACGGGATCGAGCCTGGCGCGCCGGCGAACCAGAACATCAAGCGGATGCTGTCCGACCATGCCCTCGGCACGGCGAACTGGTCGCTGGTCGAATCGAGCGAGACGGGGATGCTCACGCAGGTCGAGCGCGCGGTACGCGACAAGCGCTGGATCGTGTTCCTCGCGTGGGAGCCGCACCTGATGAACACCAAGTTCCACCTGACCTACCTGTCGGGCGGCGACGCGTACTTCGGGCCGAACTACGGCGGTGCGACGGTCAACACCGTGACCCGCTCGGGCTTTGCCGGCCAGTGCGCGAACCTCGCGCGGCTGTTCCGGCAGATGACGTTCTCCGTCGACGTCGAAAACAAGATGATCGCCGACATGCTCGACAACAAGTCGTCGCCCGCGGTCGCGGCGCAGCGTGCGCTGAAGGCCGACCCCACGCTCGTCGAGGGCTGGCTGGACGGCGTAACCACGGCGTCCGGCACACCGGCGCTGCCGGCCGTGCGCGCGGCGCTCGACGGCCGCTGACCTGCCTCCGGGCGGCCGGCTTTTTGCCCGGCCGCCCGTCTCCGTGTTTTCCCGACCAGTCGCATCGAGACTATTTGGTGTCGCCTTCAGACGGGTGACCTGAAATATGGGTTTGTATTTTTCGCCAATGGCTGCGTTATTGCGAAAAAAGAAATGCCGAAGCCATCGGACGTACTGAATTCGAATCAGCCGGCGTATTGCAGCGCGCGTCAGGTCACGGTTCTTTCCATTGAACGGTTCAGGGAGGGTGGGCGAGAATGAAGCAAAAGAAAGTTGCCGTAGCCGCCGCGCTGGTATGCGCGGCCTGTATTCCCGCCATCGGCCACGCGCAGAGCAGCGTGACGCTGTACGGGATTCTCGACGCGGGCATCACGTACGTGAACAACACGGGCGGTTCGCACGTGGTCAAGTTCGACGACGGCGTCGCATACGGGAACCGCTTCGGCCTGAAGGGCACGGAAGATCTCGGCGGTGGACTGAAGGCGGTCTTCGCGCTCGAGAGCGGTTTCCACCTCGGCAACGGGCAGCTCGGCTTCGGCGGTTCGGAGTTCGGGCGTCAGGCTTACGTCGGTCTGCAGAACAACTGGGGCACGCTGTCGTTCGGCAACCAGCTCGACATCACCAACGAGCTCGTGTCGATCTACAACATCTCGGCATGGGGCAGCGGCTATGCGATCCACCAGGGCGACTTCGACCGCTTCAACGGCGACCGCCTGCCTAACTCGGTGAAATTCCTGTCGAACGACATGAGCGGCCTCAAGTTCGGCGCGATGTACTCGTTCGGCAACGTCGCCGGCAACTTCCACCGCAACAGCGCATGGAGCGCGGGCGCGAGCTTCACGCGCGGCGACTTCTCGGTCGGCGCCGCATACACGCGCCTGAACAACCCGAACGGCATCTATGCGTTCGACCCGTACGCGATGATCGGCACGCATACGTTCCTCGGCCAGCAGACCGTCACCGTCGATCCGGTGACCGGCGCGCGCACCGACCTGTACGCGGATACGGCGATGAACGTCGACAGCCAGGGCACGTTCGGCATCGGCACGAGCTACACGATCGGCAAGCTGTCGCTCGACGCGAACTTCTCGTACACGACGATCAAGGGCTTCGGCCAGTCGTCGCACATGCAGGTGTATGAAGGCGGCGGCCTGTACCAGTTCACGCCGGCGCTGAGCTTCATCGCGGGCTATCAGCACACGCGCTTCGAAGGCCACCACTGGAACCAGGGCACGGCCGGCCTGCACTACCTGCTGTCGAAGCGCACCGACGTGTATATCTCCGGCGATTACCTGCGCGCGTCGCAGGGCGTCGATGCGGTCATCGGCTACAGCTTCACGCCGTCGACGACGCAGACGCAGGCCGACGTGCGGATCGGCATGCGGCATTCTTTCTGAGCGGGGTGCGGCAGATCTTTCGACGTCTTCAGCGAGGTCTCTCTTTGGCGCGAACTGCGGTTCGCGCCTTTTTTTTGTGCAACCCGGTGCGATGACGTGCGGCGTCGCGCGATGCGGGCTGTCGTCGTCCGCATCGGGCGCGTGCCCGACAGGAGTCCGGCGGTTGGCGATATCATCGCGGTTTGGCCGCGTCGCGTATCGTCGATCGCCGGCCGCCCTTCGATGACGCCTTCCCGATGACCGCCCCGTTACCCGAGTCCAGTCCGCCGTCTCCGTTACCCGCCAACCTGTTCCGCCACGCACCGTTCCAGCGTTTCTGGGGCACGCGCGTGATGTCATCGCTGGCGTTCCAGATCCTGTCGGTCGCGATCGGCTGGTACGTATATGCACTCACGCACAGTGCGTTCGCGCTCGGCCTCGTCGGCCTCGCGCAGTTCGTGCCGATGTTCGCGCTGACGCTCGTCGTCGGACAGGTGGCCGACCGTTACGACCGGCGGCGCATCGCGACAATCTGCCAGAGCGTCGAGGCGCTGGCCGCCGGCGTGTTCCTGCTCGGCGCGGCACAAGGGTGGCTCGCTGCGCCGGGTGTCTATGCGCTCGCGGCGATCGTCGGCACCGCGCGCGCGTTCGAATCGCCGTCGGTGTCGTCGCTGCTGCCGGCCGTGGTGCCGCGTAGCGACTTGCCGCGCGCAACCGCGTTGTCGACGTCCGCGAACCAGGCCGCGCAGATTCTCGGGCCTGCGTTCGGCGGGCTGCTCTACGGCCTCGGTGCGCCCGTTGCCTTCGGCACGAGTGTCGCCGCGTTTGCGATCGCGGCGGTGTTGAGCGGCACGATTCCGCTGCGTAGCGCACCGCCCGCGCGCGAGCCCGTCACGCTGCGCTCGGTGTTCTCGGGCATCGCGTTCATCCGGCGCGAACCGGCGATTCTCGGTGCGCTGTCGCTCGACCTGTTCGCGGTGCTGTTTGGCGGCGCGACCGCGTTGCTGCCGATCTACGCGCGCGACATCCTGCAGGTGGGGCCGTGGGGGCTCGGCGCGTTGCGCGCCGCGCCCGCGGTCGGCGCGCTCGCGGGCACGCTGTGGCTCACGCGTTTTCCGTTGAAGCGGCGGCCCGGCCGCGCGATGTTCGGCGGCGTGATCGCGTTCGGCATCGGGACGATCGTGTTCGGGCTGTCGCGGCATTTCGCGTTGTCGCTCGTCGCGCTGGCGGCGTTGGGTGCGTCGGACGTGGTGAGCGTCGTCGTGCGCCTGTCGCTCGTGCAGTTGAGAACGCCGGACGACATGCTCGGGCGCGTGAGCGCGGTCAACTCGCTGTTCATCGGCACGTCGAACCAACTCGGCGAATTTGAATCGGGCGTGACGGCCGCATGGTGGGGCGCGCCGGCGGCGATCGTGGTCGGCGGCGCGGCGACGATCGCCGTTGCGCTCACGTGGATGCGGCTGTTTCCGACATTGCGGAACATGACGTCGCTGGAGCGCGATCATTGAGCCGACCCGGGTGTCCGTGGCATTCGGTCGAAATCGGCGCGGCTGACGGCGAGATATTTCAAATTGCTTTCTTGTTTCAATCAAATGCCAAACGATTTTCGGGTCCGGATAATCGTCTGAATAATCAATCCGGCTGCGATCAATTCGGTCGGGCCGGAATGCCGATTTAGAAAACCGTGGGCATGGCCCCGGTCTGCCGAGTACGAAACCGAACCGGCGCCATTCCCTTCAACCCCTTGGAGCACAAGGGCTCGGCGGATCGTTCGTCGGAAGAAATCATCTTTTCATTGCAAATCAATTACAACAAATTTCATTGCGCTTTCCATAATCTTTAGAAACATAGCGTTTTCGTATGACGAAACAGTTATCGATTGAAACAAAAAGAAATACATGGAATGATATCGATTCTCATTACTGTGATCGCTGCGGCAACTGCCGTGGCCACTCGTCAACCGTAGCCAGCTAGTGTCGTTGTCGGCCTGATAGTCGGCGGCCAGCAAGCCATCGCATCCGTGCTTCGTGCGCGCGCATCGCCGCGTGTCCACGCAGGACGGTTTCATTCCGACTGGATTTCCATGCCGAACAAGACCCCGTTCGCGAGCGCGCTCGCGCTGGCCTTTGCTTTGCCTATCGCTTCGCCCGCACTCGCCCAGAGCATGGGCGCCGAATCGTCGCCGCCCGCCGCGGCAAAACCGGGCGAGGCGTCGCCGCCGGCCGCCCACGACGTGCTGCCGACGATCAGCGTCTCGGGGCAGGCCGTACAACAGGACTTTCAGGCCGAACGCTCGACCGTCGGCGCGAAAGCCCCGACCGCGCTGCGTGACATTCCGCAGTCGGTCACGGTGATCAACAAGGCGCTGATGGAATCGCAGGGACTCACGTCGTTCCAGGACGCGTTGCGCAATGCGCCGGGCATCACGATCGGCGGCGCGGAAGGCGGACAGATCGGCAACAACATCAACCTGCGCGGCTTCACCGCGCAGAACGACATCTACCTGGACGGCTTCCGCGACCGCAACCAGTACTACCGCGACACGTTCGACCTCGATTCGGTCGAGGTGCTGTACGGCCCGTCGTCGATGCTGTTCGGGCGCGGTTCGACGGGCGGCGTGATCAACCAGGTGTCGAAGAAGGCGAACCTGACGCCGTCGGCCGAGGTATCGACGACGATCGGCACCGATGATCACTACCGGACGAGTGTCGACCTGAACCGGCCGCTCGGCGCGACGTCGGCGTTCCGCATCAACGCGTTCGGCCAGTCGCTCGGCTCGACGCGCGACGTGATGAAGAACAAGGACTACGGGATCGCGCCGGAGCTGCGCTTCGGCATCGGCACGCCGACCGAGGTGACGCTCTCCGCGCTGATCCAGCACAACTACGACATGCCCGATTACGGCGTGCTCGCGGTCAACGGCCATCCGGCGCCGGTGTCGAAGAACACCTTTTACGGCCTCGCCGACGACCGCACGATCCAGGACGTCCAGACCGTGTCCGCGCGCGTCGATCATCGTGTCAACGATGCGCTGACGATCAGCAACCGCACGTCGTTCTCGCACTCGATGACCGATGCGCGCGAGACGGCCCCGAACGCGGTGCTGACGGGGCCGCTGTCGTCGAGCACGACACTGACGAACGGCAACTACACGTCGTTGCCGATGTCCGCGCTGTACGTGAGGCTCGCGAGCCACGACCGCGTGATCGAAAACCATTCGGTCGACAACGACACGATGGCGCATTTCAGGTTCGACACGGGCTTCGTGAAGCACGACCTGATCGCCGGTGTCGAAGTCGGGCACGACAGCTACACGAACCAGGCGTACACGCGCAGCGGCCTGCCGATCCTGTCGCTGATCGATCCGGCCTACCTGTCGTCGACGGCGTCCAATGCGACGCAGACGCCGACCAACCATGCCGAATCGGGCGCGACCACGCTCGCCGCGTACCTGAACGACACGGTGTCGATCGGCCGCGACTGGAAATTCGTCGGCGGTCTGCGCTGGGATCGCTTCCAGGCGCATCTCGCGAACACGGTGAGCGCACCCGGCTATGCGTCGCAGACGAACTATTTCACGAGCGTGCGGGCCGGCTTGATCTACCAGCCGACCGAATCGCAGTCGTATTACTTCTCGTACGGCACGTCGTTCAACCCGTCGCTCGAGACGTTGACGGTCACGAACAATACGCAGAACCTCTCGCCCGAACACACGAAGTCGTACGAGGTGGGCGGCAAGTGGGACCTGCTGAACGACAACCTGTCGGTCACGTCGGCGCTGTTCCAGCAGGAGAAGAGCAACGCGCGCACGCAGACGTCGACGGGCGAATACCTGCTGGAAGGCGACATTCGCGTGCGCGGCTTCCAGGCGAGCGTGACGGGCCACATCACGCCGAAGTGGCAGGTGTTCGGCAGCTACACGTACATGAACGGCGCGATCCTGAGCGCGCTCGACGGCACGCAGGGCAAGACGCTCGCGAATACGCCGCGCAACACGTTCACGCTGTGGACCACGTACGCGTTCACGCCGCACTGGGAGATCGGCGGCGGCCCGACCTACATGTCGGGACGCTACGCCGCGAACACGGACTACGTGCAGGTGGGGGGCTACACGCGCTGGGATGCGACGGCCGCGTATCACGCGAAGCAGTGGGACCTGCGCCTGAACCTGCTGAACCTGACCAACAAGTTCTATTACGACGCGCTGATCCAGTCGGACGGCGGCCGCGCGGTGCCGGGCGTCGGGCGCACGTTCCTCGCGACGCTCGACTACCGGTTCTGAGCGATACGCGTGCCGCTGCGCCATTCGATGAAAGAGGTGAAACGATGCTTGTACACATCCCGAACGTGCTGACGCCCGAGCAGGTGCGCACGGTGCGCGACCGGCTTGACCGCGCGGGCGACGCGTGGGTCGACGGCCGTGCGACGGCCGGCTATACGGGCGCGCCGGTCAAGCGCAACCAGCAGATCGCGGAGCATTCGCCGGTCGCGCGCGAGCTGGGCGACGTGATCCTTGCCGCGGTCGAGCGCAATCCGCTGTTCATCAGCGCGGCGTTGCCGAACCAGGTCTATCCGCCGCTGTTCAACCGCTACGAAGGCGGGATGACGTTCGGCAGTCATGTCGACGGCGCGGTGCGCGTGCTGCCGAACGGCGTGAAGCTGCGCACGGACGTGTCCGTCACGCTGTTCCTGTCCGCGCCCGACGAATACGACGGTGGCGAACTCGTGATCGAGGATGCGTATGGCGTCCAGCAGGTCAAGCTGCCGGCCGGGGACATGATCGTTTACCCGGCGACGAGCCTGCACCAGGTCACGCCCGTCACGCGCGGCGTGCGCGTGGCGAGCTTCTTCTGGGTGCAGAGCCTCGTGCGCGGCGATGCGCAGCGTGCGCTGCTGTTCGACATGGACACGGCGATCCAGCGGCTCAACGCCAGCGGCGCCGATGCGCAGGCGTGCCGCAGTCTGGTCGGCTGTTATCACAATCTTCTGAGAATCTGGAGCGAAACGTGAGCGTTGCCGATCCCATCGAAATCGACGCGGCGCCCGCGTCGCGCGTCGCGCCCGGCCCGCGCGCCGCTGGTGCCGGCGGCACGCGATCGCGCCGCGGCACGTTCATCAGGTGGCTGCGCAAGGTGCATGGCTGGGTCGGCCTGTGGGGCGCCGCACTCGGCCTGCTGTTCGGCACGACGGGGTTCCTGCTGAATCATCGCGCGCCGCCGCTGCGGATCCAGACCGGCGCGCCGCATGTCGAGACGTTGCGGCTCGACGTGCCCGACCCGGAACCCGATTCGCCGCGCGAGCTTGCGCAATGGTTGCGCGGACAACCGGATCTGCATTTGCCGGAACGGATGGGCCGCGTGCAGAAGGAACCCGAGCATCCGGTCGCATGGGGCGACCGCGAGACCGTGCAGCCCGAGCACTGGCAGCTCGTGTTCGCGTCGCCGCGTGAAAGCGTCGCGGTCGACTACTGGGTCGGCAGCGACACGATGACGCTCAAGCGCAGCGAAAACGGCACGTTCGCCTGGCTGACGAACCTGCACAAGGGCGTGGGAATGAGCATCGGCTGGGTGCTGCTCGTCGATACGCTCGCGGGCGCGCTGATTCTGCTGTCGCTGACCGGCGTGCTGTTGTGGACCGAGCTGAACAAGCGCAAGACGATCGGCGCGGTGCTCGTGGTCGGTTCGATCGTCGCGATCGTGTGTGCGGCCAGCGCGTAGCGCCTGACGCTCAGGTGCCGGCGTCGCGCGAGACCTGTACGGCCGTGCCGTAGCAGATGACCTCCGTGACGCCCGTGCCGATCTCGGTCGAGTCGTAGCGCATCGCGACGACTGCGTTCGCGCCGAGCTTGCGCGCATCGGCGAGCATCTTGTCGAAGGCCTGCTGGCGCGCCTTCTCGCACAGCGACGTATACAGCGTGATGTTCCCGCCGAACAGCGTTTGCAGTGCCGCGCCGAACGAGCCGACGATCGAGCGCGAACGCACGATGATGCCCTGCGCGACGCCGAGCGAGCGGATGGTCGTATGGCCGGGAAGATCGAACGCGGTCGTGACGCGATCGGGCGAAAGGTTGTCGACGGAGCGGGAGAAATCGGTCATGGCGGTCCATCGTGTTGTGGAAGTGATCGAACGACGATTCTAGCCGGAACGGCAAGCGCGCCCGGACGGGCAGGCGGCCTGGGTCGATTTCCGGGCGGGAGATTCGATCGCGGCGCGATGGCGCGCCGGCTTGCGCGCCAAACCGGCGACGCTCAATGCGTCGCACGCCGGTCGCTGCGCGGGCTCACGCCAAAACGCGAGCGGTACGTGCGCGAGAAATGCGACGGCGACTCGAAGCCGCACGCGACGCACACCGACGTGATGCTCATGTCGGTCTGCTGCAGCAGCTCGCGCGCGCGGTCCAGACGCAGGTTCAGGTAGAAGCGCGTCGGCGTGTCGTTCAGCGTCGCGCTGAACAGCCGTTCGAGCTGGCGCCGCGTGATCGATACCTCCTGCGCGAGCGCATCGGAGCCGAGCGGATTCTCCATGTGCCGCTGCATCGTGCCGATCACCTGGATCAGCTTGCGGTTGTGCACGCCGTAGCGCGCGGCGATCTCGAGCCGCTGGCTGTCCGAACGCTGCCGGATGCGGCTCACGACGAACTGCTCGGAGATTGCCGCCGCGAGGTCGGCGCCGTGCCGCCGGCCGATCAGGTCGAGCATCATGTCGATCGACGCAGTGCCGCCCGCGCACGTGATGCGCCGGTCGTCGATCTCGAACAGCTCCTGCGTCGCGTTCAGCCCCGGGTAGCGTTCGCGGAACGCGGCGAGCGCTTCCCAGTGCAGCGTGAGCGTTTGCGACGCGTCGAACAGCCCGGCTTCCGCGAGCACGAAGCTGCCGGTGTCGATCCCGCCGAGCGTCGCGCCGTGCCGGTTCTGGCGGCGCAGCCAGTCGCCGAGCGCGCGGTCGTAGCACACCAGCGGATCGAAGCCGGCGACGACGAATACCGTCTCGACTTGCGCGACGTCCGCACACGCGGCTTCGGCCGCGACCGGAATCCCGTTGCTCGCGGCCACGGGCGCACCGTCCGAGCTGATCACATGCCAGCGGTACAGCTCGGTGCGAAAGCGGTTCGCGACGCGCAACGGCTCGACCGCGGACATGAAGCCGAGCGCGGAGAAGCCGGGCAGCAACAGGAAGTGGAAATCCTCTGGCATCGGGGCGTGGGGTGAAATCGGGTGGTCGTCGCGCCTTGCGCGCCGCGGCGCCGCGCCCGGCTCGCACGAGCCGAACGTTCAACACGGCATTATCGCGGGTTTTGCCGGCGCTCAGCGCGTTTTCGAGCCGCGCAACGACCGGCGCGCGGTCGTCGACGGCAGTTCGCCGAACTGCGCCTTGTATGCGTTCGCGAAATGCCCGAGGTGGATGAAGCCCCAGCGCGCGGCCGCTTCGCTGATCGGCAGATCGGCTTGCCGCGTGTCGAGCAGCAGGCGGCGCACCTGTGCGAGGCGCAGCGAGCGCGTGTAGTTCAGCGGGCTCGTCTGTGCGACCGACTGAAAGCTGTTCTGCATCGTGCGCCGGCTCACGCGCAGTTGCATGCACAGGCTGAGGATGTCGACGGGGGCTTCCGGGTGCTCGATCACGTAGTCGTGCACGCGGCGCACGATGTCGGCGTGACATGCATGCGTGAGCCGGTTCGACGGTTCGGGCATCCGGTATGTGAGGAGATCGACGAGCACGTTGGCGACTTCGCCGCGCAGCTCGCACTGCGCCCGCGCCGGATCGAACGTAGCGGGGTTCGCCAGCACGCGTTCGAGCAGCGTCGCGAGCTGCACGCTCGCGCGTTCGCGCGCGGCGACCGGCACGTCGACGACGCCGCGCCGCAGCGTGCGTCCGTCCACCCGGACGTCGGCCATATCCTCGATCTGCTGCATCAGCTCGGGATCGACGACCACGCCGATCAGCGACATGTCGTCGGGAGAATGGAGTTCGAACGGCGAGCCGCCGCGTGCCATCACGATCGTGCCGCGCTCGATGCGCGCATTGCCGAACGCGAAGGTGCCCGAGCCGGTGAGCGGCATCCCGAACACCGTATGGCCGCTCGGCAATTGTCCGCGCTGGATGATGCGCACGTTCGCCGCTTCCTGGAACAGCTGCACGCCGTCGAGTTCCACGTGCTTGACCGCGCTGCGATACGAGCCGGGGCCAATCTGGTCGTAACGCTGATCCCAGCCGCGCAGCGCCTCGGCATGCCGGTCTGCATCGTCGAACATCTGGTGAAACACGAGCACGGCGCCTCCGGCGGTCGTTCGGACGGCGCAAGAATAAACCGACCGAACGGTCGGCGCAATACGGGCGAGCGCTATTCGGCATGGGTTTTTTCAGGGGTCGGAAGCGGGGCTTCCCGCGTGCCTTTCAGGCGGTTTTCCAATATCCCGAATCGGCACGCACGCGTTGCCGGTCCTGGTGTCGAGCGGATTTATTGTCGAACTACAGTCGCCCCACATAACGTGATTCCCAACTGGAGGCGACATGAGAACAAGGCGACGAACCGCGGCATTCGCGGCGACGCTGGCGTTCGCGGCGGCGTGGGCCGGCAGCGCATACGCGACGGAAAAGCCCGAGGAGCTGGTCGTACAGAAGATGCCGCCGTGGCATCCGCACGAGGTCTACGTCGTCGATATCGCGATGCCGACGATGACCGACGGGCGCATCTACGTGTACGACGCCGACGCGAAGAAGCTGCTCGGCCAGATCGACGGCGGCTTCGCGCCCGGCCTCGCGATCTCGCCGGACCACAAGACCAGCTTCATCGCGACGACCTATTTCTCGCGCGGCTCGCACGGCACGCGCACCGACGTCGTCGAGATGACGGACAACACGACGCTCGATCACACGGGCGAGATCGTGATTCCGGCGAAGCACGGGCAGCACGTGCCGTCGCCGTACAACACCGCGTTCAGCGCGGACGGCAAGCGGCTGTACGTCGCGAACATCACGCCGGCCGCGTCGGTGACGGTGATCGATGCGGTGTCGAAGAAGGTGTTGTCGGAAATCGACACCGCGGCGTGCGTGCTCGCGTATCCGTCGGGCAACGACCGCTTCACCGCGCTGTGTGAAAGCGGCAAGGCGCTGACCATCACGCTCGACGCGAACGGCAAGGAAGTGAAGCGCACGATGTCGGATGCGTTCATCGACGTCGACCGGGATCCGGCCTTCGTGAACGCGTCGCGCTACGACGGCGGCTATCTGTTCACGACGTACCACGGCAACGTGCGCCGCGCCGATTTCAGCGGCGACAAGCCGGTATTCGGCAAGTCGTGGTCGCTCGTGACCGATGCCGAGCGAGCGGAAGGCTGGCGGCCGGGCGGCATGCAGCAGACTGCCGTGCAGGCGAAGCAGCACCGCTACTACGTGCTGATGCACAAGGGCGGCGACGGTTCGCACAAGGACCCCGGCACGCAGGTGTGGGTGTACGACCTGAAGACGAAACAGCGCGTCGCGCGCTGGGATCTCGCGCAGCAGAAGGTCGATCCGCTCGTGTCGATCCAGGTCAGCGACGACGACAAGCCGCTGTTCTACGGGCTGACCGGCACGTCCGATCTCGTCGTGATGGACGCGCGCACCGGCAAGCTGCAGCACGTCGAGAAGCAGATCGGCAGTACGCCGTCGCTGCTCGTGAACCCGTGAGGCCGCGATGACGCTCGATCCCGTACTCGCCACCAGCGCGCAGGCCGGCGCGGCCGTCGTCGTGCTGCTCGGCGCCTTCGCGAAGATGCGCCGGCCCGCCGCGTTCCGGCAGGCGCTCGCCGGCTATCGCCTGCTGCCCGATGCGCTCACCGCGCCGGCTGCGTTCGCGATCCCGCTCGCGGAAGCCCTCTGCGCGGCCGCGCTGCTGTTTCCCGATACGCGCACGGCCGGTGCGCTCGGCCTGATCGCGTTGCTGCTCGTGTTCGCGGCCGGCATGACGATCAACATCCTGCGCGGCCATACCGACATCGACTGCGGCTGTTCCGGTTTCGCCGCGACGCGCGCTGATGCGCCGCGCGGCATCGGCTGGCCGCATGTCGCGCGCGTGCTGCTGCTCGTCGCGCTGGCCGCGACCGCGCTCGTCGAACCGGGCGGCCGCGCGGTCGTGTGGTTCGACTACCTGACGCTGTTTTCTTCCGTATTGCTGATCGTCTGCGCGCTGCTCACCGTCGACGTGCTGCTCGCCAACGTACCGCGCCTTGCCCACCTGAGGAATTCATGATGCAAACCGCTCTCACCGTTTCCACCGCCTTGCTGTGGGTTGCCGTTCTCGCGCTCGGCGCGATCTGTCTCGCGCTCGTCCGGCAGATCGGCATCCTGTACGAACGCATCATGCCGGCCGGCGCGCTGATGATCGACAAGGGGCCGGCAGTCGGCGCGATCGCGCCGATGTTCGAGCTGACCGACATCCGCGGCGCGCAGGTGAAGGTCGGCGGCATCGATGCAGCGGGCAAGGCCACGCTGCTGTTTTTCCTGTCGCCGACGTGTCCGGTCTGCAAGAAGCTGCTGCCACTGTTGCCGTCGCTGCAGGCGAGCGAATCGACGCCGCTGAACATCGTGCTCGCGAGCGACGGCGATCTCGACGAACACACGCGTTTCGCGCAGAAGCACAACCTCGCGCGCTTTCCGTACGTGCTGTCGCAGGAGCTTGGTCTTGCGTACCAGATCGGCAAGCTGCCGTACGCGGTGCTGCTCGATGATGCCGGCACCGTGCGCGCGAAGGGCCTCGTCAATACCCGCGAGCATCTCGAGAGCCTGTTCGAAGCGAAGGAGCGTGGCGTCGCGTCGCTGCAGCAGTTCGTGCATGGCGATCACGACCACGGTGGTCACGAAAAGCACGCGCAGCACGCGTGATCGGCCGACTCTCTTTCAACGTCAACGGAGAACAACGACATGGGCCTGTTTGATTCATGGTTCGAACGGTCGGCGCGCGGCGTCGCGCAGCACAGTTCGCGGCGCAGCGCGATGGCGAAGCTCGGCAAGGTGCTGGTGGGGTCGGCGATGCTGCCGCTCCTGCCCGTCGATCGCACCGCGTATGCGGCCGATGCGGCGTCCGGCGCATCGGCGGCTTCCGGCGCCGCCGCATCGGGCGCGAGCGACGATCCGATGAGCTGCGATTACTGGAAGTACTGCGCGATCGACGGCTGGCTGTGCAGTTGCTGCGGCGGCACGTCGAGCAGCTGCCCGCCGGGCACGACACCGTCGCCGATCACGTGGATCGGCACCTGCCGCAATCCGCATGACGGGTCGGACTACATCGTGTCGTACAACGACTGCTGCGGCAAGACATCGTGCGGCAAGTGCTTCTGCAATCGCAACGAGCGCGAGAAGCCGCTGTACAAGCTGTCGCTGAACAACGACATCAACTGGTGCATGGCGAACGGTAATTCGAATTACCACTGTTCGGTTTCGGTCCTGCTGGGGGCGGCAAAGCAATGAAAGTGAAGCAAGCTGGAAAGATCGTTGTTGCATGCATGGCCGCTGCGGCCGGTTTTGCGTTGCCGGGTTTCGCCGGCGCGCAGCAGGTTGTCCATTACCCTGCGGGCAAGAGCCTGTTCGACGCGCAGTGCGCGGTGTGTCACCAGGCGGGCGGCAAGGGGCAGGACGGCCTTGCGCCGCCGCTGACCGAGTATCCGGGCAAGTACGCGAGCGCCGACGCAGGGCGTGCGCAGCTCACGGCGACGCTGTTGCACGGGATGTTCGGCGAGATCGAGGTGCGCGACAAGCACTACAACTTCAAGATGCCGTCGTTTGCGAGCGCGAGCGACGACGATATCGCGAACGTGCTCAACTACGTCGTGTTCGATCTCAACGAGCAGCACGGCAGCGCGAAGCCGTTCACCGCGGCGGACATTCGCGCGGCGCGGGCGAAGGAGATGGACGGGACGGCCGTGCACGCGCAGCGTGCGATCGTGACGAAGGGGCTGGGGCTGTGAAGGCGTCGCGCATGGGGCGCCGTCTGCCGTCGTGGCTGGTGGCGGTTGCGGGTGCCGCATGTGCGATGGCGATACCCGCATATGCCGACGGCGTGACCGACGCCACGCTTGCGCGGCAGCACTGGGTGCTCAACTGCATGGGGTGCCATACGGCGACGGGCGGCGGCATTCCGGGCAAGGTGCCGCCGCTCGCGAATTCGCTCGGCTATTTCACGCATCTGCCGGCGGGGCGCGAGTACGTGATGCGCGTGCCCGGCGCGTCGAACTCGGCGCTGTCCGACCAGGATCTCGCCGACGTGCTCAACTGGGTGCTCACGACGATGAACCGCGATGCGCTGCCGCGCGATTTCAGGCCTTATACGGCGGCCGAAGTTGCCGCGCATCGACGGCCGGCGTTTTCGGACGTCGCGACCGTGCGTGCCGGGCTGGTCCGCGCGCTGCACGAGCGCGGGATAGAAGGGGTATCCGACCGGTACTGATTCGGGCCGTCAACGGCGGCGCGGTCTCCCCGCGCCGTCACGCGCGGCTGCGGCGACAGGAACACGACCGCCGGCATCGCGACCAGCCCGGCTCGAGGCCCAAATGGCAGGCCATGATCAGAGATCTCCGCGCACTTCGCCGGTTCCCAGCGCGCTCCGCTGCCGGTTGACTTCCGCCCAAAGTGCATCGCTGTCGTCATTGCGTAGCACGATCATCCAGTCCAGTTGATCGTCGGTCACGCCGAAGTATTCCAGGATTTCCCGGCGAACCGCATCGACGAACTGCGCGTATTCCGGGGTAGCCTGGGCCTGTGCGTGCAAGGCGTCGTATGCTGCGTCGTCAGCGCCGCCGCCGTGCTCGTCGATATAGCGCGAGATCCACTGGTCTCGTTCGTGGTCGTAATCGGCCTCGGCGCGCATCGCTTGCACCGCCGTGTAGAAATCCAGTTGGGCAAACGCGGCGATCGCCGCCGTCGTCGCCTCGTCGAATGTAGTCGTCATTCCATCTCTCATGTCAGTCATGGCGCATCATCGCACGGGCCGCACCCGGGCAACAGGACACGCATTTTGCTGCACTGCAAGCACGGCGATGAAAACAACCGGGCACGGCAGATCGCGGAACACGTTTCGGCCGTATCGCCGCGAGCGTCACGTCGGCACTTGAGCGCCCATGCGGGCGCCGGTCGTGAATGGCACGGCTCACCGAAACCGTTTGCCTGCGAGCCGATCAGTCATATCGACGGAGAAGCGCACCGCCAGGTCGCCGCACGGTTGCTTCACGGTCG
>NZ_JAGIXF010000083.1:0-24148 GCF_021483755.1 Burkholderia sp. WTPI3
CGAACCTGTCGAAGGACTACCTGGCCGGCACGGCCGAGGCCGACTGGCTGCCGCTGCGCGGCGCATCGTTCTATACCGACCAGCGCATCGACGTGCGCTGCGGCACGCGCGTCGCGCGCATCGATCCGGCACGGCGCGCGGTCGAACTGGCCGACGGCAGCCGGCTCGCGTACGGCGCGCTGCTGCTCGCCACCGGCGCGGAGCCGAACCGGCTGACCGTGCCGGGCGCCGATCTGCCGCACGTGTGCGTGCTGCGCTCGCGAGCCGATTGCGATGCACTGATCGGCAAGCTCGAAACGGCGAAACGCTGCGTCGTGGTCGGCGCGAGCTTCATCGGCCTCGAAGCGGCCGCCGCGCTGCGCACGCGCGGACTCGACGTGCACGTCGTCGCGCCCGATGCGCATCCGATGGCACGCGTGCTCGGCGAAGCGCTCGGCGACACGATTCGCGCGCTGCACGAATCGCACGGCGTGGTGTTCCATCTCGGCGCGACGCTCGCGCAGATCGTACCGAACCACGTGGCGTTGTCGAACGGCGACGTGCTGCCGGCCGACGTCGTCGTGGTCGGCATCGGCGTGCATCCGAACGTCGCGCTCGCGCAGGACGCGGGCCTTGCCGTCGATCGCGGCGTGACCGTCGACCGCTTCCTGCAGACGAGCGCGCCGGGCGTCTATGCGGCCGGCGACATCGCGCGCTGGCCCGATCCGCTGACGGGCGAACGCATTCGCGTCGAGCACTGGGTCGTCGCGGAGCGGCAGGGCATCGTCGCCGCGCGCAACATGCTCGGACAGCAGCGACCGTTCGACGCGGTGCCGTTCTTCTGGACCCAGCACTACGACCTGACGGTCCGCTATGTGGGACATGCGACGCAATGGGATCGCGTCGAGATCGACGGCGACCTGCGCGCACATGACGGTTCTGTGACGTACTGGCGCGGCAACGCGCGGCTCGCGGTCGCGACGATCGGTCGCGATCTCGACAGTCTGCGCGCGGAGGAGGTGCTCGAGGAGCAGGGCGTGGCGCACGAATGAGGCCGGGTATCGCCCGGCGACGCGCGGCCGGCCGGCTGCCCGAAGCGGGGGCTGTACCCCGCGCGGCACGCGATGCAGCGCCTGTTGCCGACTGTACCTTGACCGGCCCATTCTCATGCCGCACGCTCCGCGACGTGCACCGCAGCGCGCAACCCGCGCACGCGTGCCAATCTGGTTGCGTACGCAACTGCCACCGCGACGCGCGAAGCGACCCGGAACCGGACAGGAAGCCGAATGGAAAAGTATCTCGTCGAGACC
This sequence comes from Burkholderia sp. WTPI3, assembly GCF_021483755.1. Classification (NCBI taxonomy): domain Bacteria; kingdom Pseudomonadati; phylum Pseudomonadota; class Betaproteobacteria; order Burkholderiales; family Burkholderiaceae; genus Burkholderia; species Burkholderia sp. WTPI3. The sequence continues at coordinate 1,290 of NZ_JAGIXF010000083.1, forward strand.
CTGCTCAACGCGATTGCCGAGCGCATTATCGGCCACCGCATGATCGACGCCGACACGGCGTCGTCGACCTCGGTCGAGCTGACGCTGGACGAGGTGTCGCGGCTGATGCGCGGCGCGTTCGAGGCCGGCCAGTCGGTGCGCGCACCGATCTGGCCAGGCGCCGGCCGATGAACCGCGCGCGGCTAGCGGTCCTGCGTGCGGATCATCACGCGCCCCTGATCGATCCCCCCGCGCAGCGCCTCGTCGCACGTGAGCCATTCGGGCGTGACGAGTTCGGGCGCGGGCAGGTCGACCGGCGCGCCGTCACGGAAGATCCGCACCTGCGCGACCCACGCGCCATTCGCATTGCGCGTCGCGTCGACGCGGATCTCGTGATTCATGTAGGTATCGCTTGCTTGCATCGGTCAGGGCCCTCCGTCGTGAGTGAACGAGGATCCGGCGGCCGCGTGTCGCGCGATGTCGATCGTGCCGCCGCGCGGGCCGCCGGCAGCGGTGCGTCGATCGTAGCAGCATCGCGCGGCGCGCGCATCGGCCACGCATCGAAACCTGCATGTGCGGCATGCGACCACAACGGAGTACGCCCGTGAACGTCGACCTGACTTTTTCCATCAAGGTGTTCGCGGCGCTGTTCGCGATCATGAACCCGATCGCGAACGTGCCGGTGTTTCTGTCGTTGACCGAGGGCGCGACCGACGGCGCGCGGCGCAAGGTCGCGCTGACGGCCGCGCTCGGCGTGACGATCGGCTGCATCGTGTCGGCTGTCGCGGGTGGCGCGATCCTGCACGCGTTCGGCCTGACGATCGACGATTTCCGCCTCGCGGGCGGGCTGCTCGTGCTGCTGATCGCGCTGTCGATGCTGCATGGCGCGCCGAGCCGTCAGCATTCACCGGGCGACGGCGAAGGCGCCGATCCTGCCGGGGCCGACAGCATCGCGATCTATCCGCTGACGATTCCGCTGCTGGTCGGCCCCGGCACGATCGCGACGATGATCGTGCTCGGCCACACCGCGTTCGCGAGCGGGCAGGAACTCGCGTTCGCGCTCGGGCTCGTCGCGTTCCTGCTGCTGTTGAGTGCGGCGCTGCTGGCCGCGCCTTTCATCGGCCACTACCTGTCGCCGCGCGTGACGGCCGTCACGCAGCGGCTGATGGGGATGATTCTCGCGGCGATCGCGATGCAGATGATCGTCGCGAGCCTGAAGGCCGCGTTCGGACTGCATTGAATACGGTGCGCACGGTCACGGGCGTGCGCGCCAGGGAGTCGCTGATGAACACGTTGATCGTGGTGTGCTATTCCGACCTCGACACGGCCCGGCGCGTAGCCGTCGAACTGGAGACGTTGTGCGGGCGTGGCGTCGTGTCGCCGACGGGCATCGTGATCGTGGAGTGCGCGGCCGACGGACAGCTGCGCACGCAGACGGTCGGGTGTGGCGAGGCCGCATCGGGCTCGCTGGTCGGCCGCGCGCTCGAGCGCGTCGAAGCGGCGCTCGACGCGTCGCGCGAGCGGCCCGTGGACGATGCGCTGATCGATCGCATCGCGCGCGGGGCGCGGCCGGACACCGTGTCGCTCGGACTGGCGGCGGCGCAGCTCGACATCCTTGCGCTGAGCGCGGCCCTCGCGCCGTTCGGTGGCGACGTGACCGACACTACGCTGTCGATCGACGACGAGCTGAAGCTCGTCGAAGCGATCTCGAAGCGGCGCGACGGCGGCGTGCCGGCGGCCGACTGAGTGCACGCGCGTGCCGTGCGCACGCTCAGTGCGCGGCGGCCCCCGGCTGCACGCCGGCCTTGTCGTGCGTTGCATACTGCTCGATCATCGTCGCGCTCGCGCGATTGAGCCCGCTGACGTCGACGTCGATCCCGTTGCGGCGGAACTTGTGCACGATCCGGTCGAGCGCCTCGATCGCGGTGATGTCCCAGAAGTGTGCATGCGACAGGTCGAGCCGCACGCGCGACACCGTTTCCTTGAAGTCGAACGCGGTGACGAACGCTTCCGACGATGCGAAGAACACCTGGCCGCGCACCCGATAACGGCGTTCGCCGCGCGCGTCCTCGAGCGTCGACTCGACGTGCAGCACGCGCTGTACCTTCGACGCGAAGAACAGCGCGCTGAGCAGCACGCCCACCCCGACGCCGATCGCGAGGTTGCCGGTCGCGACGACCACGGCGACGGTCGCCACCATCACGAACGACGAACTCTTCGGATGCGTGCGCAGGTTCGCGAGCGAGCGCCAGCTGAACGTGCTGATCGACACCATGATCATCACGGCGACGAGCGCGGCCATCGGGATCTGCCGTACCCACGGGCCGAGGAACACCACCAGCACGAGCAGGAACGCGCCCGCGACGAAGGTCGACAGCCGTCCGCGTCCGCCCGACTTGAGGTTGATCACCGTCTGCCCGATCATCGCGCAGCCCGGCATCCCGCCGAGCAGGCCGGCCGTGATGTTGGCGATGCCCTGGCCGCGGCATTCGCGGTTCTTGTTGCTCGACGTGTCGGTGAAGTCGTCGACGATCGCGGCCGTCATCAGCGATTCGAGCAGGCCGACCACGGCGACGCCGGCCGCGTACGGGAAGATGATACGCAGCGTGTCGAGCGTGAACGGCACGTGCGGCAGCCCGAACGACGGCAGGCGGTCGGGAAACGCGCCCATGTCGCCGACGGTCGGCAGCTTCAGGTGCAGCGCCATCGAGATCGCGGTCAGCACGACGATGCACACGAGCGGCGACGGCACCGCCCGCGTCACGCGCGGCAGCAGGTAGATGATCGCGAGGCCGCCGGCGACCATCGCGTACACGTAGGCCGGTACGTCGTGCAGCTGCGGAAGCTGCGCGAGGAAGATCAGGATCGCGAGCGCGTTCACGAAGCCGGTGATGACCGAGCGCGACACGAAGCGCATCAGCGCGCCGAGCCGCAGCAGGCCGGCGCCGATCTGCAACAGGCCCGCGAGAATGCCGGTGGCGAGCACGTATTCGACGCCGTGATGCTTGACGAGCGACGCGATGACGAGCGCGACGGCGCCGGTGGCCGCGGAGATCATGCCGGGCCGGCCGCCCGCGATCGCGGACACGACGGCGATGCTGAAGGCCGCATAGAGGCCGACCCGCGGGTCGACGCCGGCGATGATCGAGAAAGCGAGCGCTTCGGGGATGAGGGCGAGCGCGACGACGGTGCCCGCGAGGATGTCGGCGCGGACGTTGGAAAACCATTCGTCGCGAAGGGAACGAGTCTGCATGGCGAAAGCGGCTGGATAGAGTGCGGATCAGGCGAGCGTCGAGGAGGGCGGTTCGCGACGAAGCACGGGCCACAGGGCCGGCACGCGGCCCGGCGAGGGCGGCGCGACGGCCCTGTGGCCGCGACCACAGCCGCACGTGCGGCAATGGCAGCTTCGGAAACGAAAAGGCGATGTGCGGCCGGCGTGCGAAAACGCGCGGGCAGACAGCGGGCACGCGAACTCCCTGTCGGTCAGTCTGGATGACGATGGGTGGTTCGCGAGGCGCTACATAGGAAGCTCGGTGGAATTCGGCGGAAGAAAAGAACACAGCGCGGGGCTGCGAGGCAGAAGCTTACAGAATTATCGCCACCAAGTCCAGGCGACGCCGTGCGCGTTGACGGGTGCGCGCCGCTTCCGTCGACGACCCGTACACTCGCATGGCGTCATCGTCGGATTTCGATATCCGCGTTGTCGAGTCGCGCTGCTTTGACCGAATCGGTCGAGGCAACCTGAAGAAATGACGTGGAATGCCGCGATTTCCGCGCAAAAAACATCCTGTCGACATCGATCTCCGGAGATTGAATCTCGCAATGCGACCACCGCGGGCGGATAGATTTATTCGATGAGCCGCAAATGCGCGACATGCTTCTTCTATACTGCTAAGCACTTGTTGGTCCTGGCAGAGCAGCCTGGCCGCTCGTTCGGGCGGTGTGCGGACGTGTCGCCGAATGCCCGGTGCCGGGCCCCGCATCGCATGCCCGCGGCGGTTTCGGCCGATCCATGTGCCGGGCCGCGTTAAAAGGAGCCCTGATGCCTTTAGTGCTGATCGTCGAAGACGATGCCGATACGCGAACGATGCTCGCGACGCTTGCGCAAGCGCAGCAGTTGACTTGCGACACGGTCGCAACGCTTGAGGAAGCACGTAAGCGCGTGTTGACGCGCCTCCCCGATCTCGTGTTGTGCGATCTCGTGTTGCCGGACGGCAACGGGATGGATCTGTTCGATGCACTGCCGAAACGCGGGCACTGCGAAATGGTATTGACGACCGGTCACGCGAGTCTCGAAACCGCGATCGATGCATTGCGGCGCGGCGCGACCGACTATCTGGTGAAGCCGCTCAACATGCAGCGGCTGAACAGCATCTTCGCGCGCGTGCCGCGCACGACCGCATTGCACGAGGAGATCGCCGAGCTGCGTTCGGAACTGCAGCGGCTCGGCCGGTTCGGCCGGATGCTCGGCATCTCGCCCGCGATGCAGGCCGTCTACGACGCGATCGGTCGCGTCGCGCGGACCGAGGCCTCCGTGCTGCTGACGGGCGAATCGGGCACCGGCAAGGAACTGGCGGCACAGACGGTCCACGACCTGAGCCTGCGCCGCCGCGGCCCGTTTCTCGCGGTGAACTGCGGCGCGATTGCCGCGAACCTCGTCGAAAGCGAAATGTTCGGTCACGACCGCGGCAGCTTCACCGGCGCCGAGCGTCAGCACAAGGGCTTTTTCGAACGCGCGGACGGTGGCACGCTGTTCCTCGACGAAATTACCGAGATGCCGGTCGAGTCGCAGGTCAAGCTGTTGCGCGTGCTCGAGACCGGGCGGCTTACGCGGCTTGGTTCGACACGCGAAATCGACGTCGACGTGCGCATCGTCGCCGCGACCAACTGCGATCCGGAAGCCGCGATGGCGGACGGCAAGCTGCGACCCGACCTGTATCACCGGATCAACGTGTTTCCGATTCGGTTGCCGCTGCTGCGCGAGCGCGGCGACGACATTCCGATGCTCGCCGATGCGTTTCTGCAGCGCTACAACGAGGAGACCGGCCGCGGCTTGCGGTTCGCGCCGGCCGCACGCGAAGCGCTGAAGACCTATGCATGGCCCGGCAACGTGCGCGAGTTGCGCAACTTCGTGCAGCGCGCGAGCATCTTCAGCGACGCCGACGTCATCGATACGTTGCCGCCGCCGATCATGGACGAACTGTCGAACCTGGTCGATTCGCACGAGGATCGCGTGACGGTGCCGTTCGGCACATCGCTCGAGGAAGTCGACCGGCGATTGATCCTCGGTACGATCGCGCAATGCGGCGGTGTGAAGGCTCAGGCTGCCGAGGTGCTCGACGTCAGCCTGAAGACGATCTACAACCGGCTCGCGAAACGGGAAGACGAAGCGGAAGAGCCGGACTCGTGATCCGGCACCGGCCACGCTCACGCGCGATTCGGTGCGGCGTCGTGGATGCGGGGTTCAGGCACGCGGCGCAGGCGCCCCGGCGCAGCGTCCCGCGGCGAATGCAAGTAGGCCGGCGAAAACGAGCAGTGCCGCGCTCAGCCCGAACGTCGTGCGATAGCCGTGCAGGTCGAACAGCAGGCCGCCGGCGGTTGCGCCGAGCGCGATCGCCAACTGCACGACCGCGACCATCAGCCCGCCGCCGGCTTCCGCATCGTCCGGCAGCGTGCGTGCGAGCCACGTCCACCAGCCCACGGGCGCGGCCGTTCCGGTCAGCCCCCACAGCGCGAGCAGGCACGCGGTCGCCGCGACCGATGCGCCGCACCACACGAGCGCGATGGCGATCGCGGCCATCAGCAGCGGCATGACGACCAGCGTCCGGTAGAGCCCGCGCTTCAGGATCGCGCCGATCAGGATCGTCCCGGCGAGCCCGGCCACGCCGATCGCGAGCAGCATCAGCGACAGCGCGGCGCCGTCGACGTGCGTGACCGTTTCGAGGAACGGCCGCAGATAGGTAAACAGTGCGAATTGCCCCATGAACAGCAGGCCGACGGCCGCCATGCCGAGCGCCACGGGCGCACGGACGAGCAGCCCGAGAACGTTGCCGCGCGCCGGGCGGGATGCGGCTTTCATCGCCGGCAGGCTGACGAGCTTCCAGCCGAACGCGATCGCGGCGACCGGCACGACGCAGAAGAACGCCCAGCGCCAGCCGACGATCGCGCCGAGAAAACTGCCGAGCGGCGCGGCGATGACAGTCGCGAGCGCGTTGCCGCCATTCACGATCGCCAGCGCGCGTGGCACCTGCGCGTCGGGCACCAGGCGCATCGCGGTGGCTGCCGACATCGACCAGAATCCGCCGATCGCGACGCCGATCAGCGCACGCCCGGCGATGAAGGCGAGGTAGTTCGGCGCGAACGCGACGACCGTGCCGGATACGATCATCGCGAGCGTCAGCGCGAGCAGCAATTGCTTGCGATCGCGCCGTCCGGCGAGAGACGCGATTCCCAAGCTCGTCACGAGCGCAAACGCGCCGGACACGGAAATGGCCTGGCCGGCCTGGCCTTCGCTGACGTGCAGGTCGACGGCGATCGGCGTCAGCAGGCTGACCGGCATGAACTCGGACGCGACGAGCGCGAACGCGCCGAGCGCCATCGCGAGGACGGCGCCCCACGCGGCGGTGTGACCGGGCGTATCGCCACGATCGGAAGTGGTAACGGCTCGCATTGCTGGAATCGGATTCGCGCGGCTGGACGATGACGTGACGGACATGCGCGTCAGTCGCAGCGCGTCGCGGTCGCGCCGTGATCGGCCAGCCGTGTGCGGCCGTCCACATCGCGCGACGCGTTCACTCGAGCCGCCGCGGCCTGCGCGTCGTCGACCCAGGTGCGCGGATTGGCGCGCGCCGGATTGAAGCCGGCGGCTTCGTAGCGAATCATGTCCTGGTGCACTTGCTCGCGCGTCAGGTTCTGTGCGGATTGCGCGTGGGCGAGCAACGGGCCGGCGGCAAGCGCCGCGACGAAAAGGTGAAGAAAGCGGTTCACGAGAAGGGCTCCGACGGTGAATGCATGGCAGGTCCCCGCGTCTGGCGCTGCGGGACGGGGAACCTCGAGGCTTCGCAGTCTAGACGTGTGAAGTCGATCTATTAAGTAGCCAAGAGAGATTGGACTTATAAGCTGTGGTGATGAATCCGGTGCTGCCGGTGCTAGGATGGGCGTTCGTTCAACAGGAGCTGCCCGACATGCCGCGTGAAAATCTCAACGACCTGCTTGTGTTTCTCGCGGTGGCGCGCGACCGCAGCTTCACGCGCGCGGCCGCGCGGCTCGGCGTGTCGCAATCGGCACTGAGCCAGACGATGCGTGATCTCGAAACGCGGCTGGGCGTGCGGCTGCTGACGCGCACGACGCGCAGCGTGTCGACGACCGAAGCGGGGGAAGCACTCTTTCAGGCGGTCGCGCCGCGCATCGAAGAGATCGAGATGAAGCTTGCCGCGGTGTCCGACTTCCGCGACAAGCCGGCCGGCGTCGTGCGCATCACGGCGACCGAACATCCGATCGATACGATCATCTGGCCGAAGCTCAGGCACGTGCTGCCCGACTACCCCGACATCCGCGTCGAGCTGTCGGTCGACTACGGGCTGTCGAACATCGTCGAGGAGCGCTACGACATCGGCGTGCGGTATGGCGACCAGGTCGCGAAGGACATGATCGCGGTGCGCATCAGCCCCGACATCCGGATGGCGATGGTCGCGTCGCCTGCCTATCTCGACGGCCGCAAGCTGCCGAAGACGCCGCAGGACCTGCTCGACCACGATTGCGTGACGCTGCGCCTCGCAACCGCGAGGGGCATCTACGCGTGGGAGCTGAAGAAGGGCAGGAACGAGATCCAGGCGCGCGTGAACGGCCGGATCACCTGCAATACGCAGCCGCATCTGGTGCAGGCGGCGCTCGACGGATTCGGGATCGCGTTCGTCACCGAAGACATCGTGCTCGATCACTTGCGCAGCGGGCGGCTGCGGATCGTGATGCCGGACTGGTGCCCGGCTTTCCCCGGCTACCACGCGTACTATCCGAGCCGCCGGCAGGCGTCGCGCGCGTTTTCGGTCGTGATCGACGCGTTGCGGCATCGAAACTAGCGCGGCGTCGCCGCCCGTGTATTCCCGCCTGGGGCCGGCAGCGCGAATCGTGCACAATACCGGGCATCTGAAACGAAGAGGCGTGGCGCGTGGGAATCAACTTCGATCTGACCGACTTGCAGGCGTTTCGCGCGGTGGTGGAGCTCGGAAGCTTCCGAAAGGCCGCCGATGCGATCAGCATTTCGCAGCCCGCGTTGAGCCGCCGGATCGACAAGCTGGAGGAAGCGCTCGGCGTGCGCCTGTTCGAGCGCACGACGCGCAGCGTCACGCTGACCACCGTCGGCCGCGTATTCGCGCCGAGCGCCGAGCAATTGCTCGACGATCTCGATGTGGCGCTGCTCGGCATCCGCGACGTGTCGACGAGCCGCCTCGGGCACGTGACGATCGCGTGCGTGCCGTCGGTGGCCTACTACTTCCTGCCGAACGTCATCGCCAGCTATCGTCGCCGCTTTCCGCGGATCAGGGTCAAGCTGCTGGATGCGAGTGCGAACGAGGTGCTGAGCGCAGTCATCAGCGGCGAGGCCGATTTCGGCGTGAGCTTCATGGGCAGCCAGGAGCCCGAGATCGAATTCAAGCTGTTGCTGCAGGAGCGGTTCGTCGCGGCATGCCGGCGCGATCATCCGCTCGCGCGCAGGAAGCGGGTGACCTGGAAAGAGCTCTACGCGCACGATTACGTGTCGGTGGACAAGACGTCGGGCAACCGCCTGTTGCTCGACCAGGCCCTGACGGCCGTCGCGCCGGGTGCGCCGAGCGTGTGCGAGACGCGGCACGTGACGACGATGCTCGGCCTGGTCGAAGCGGGGCTCGGCGTCGCCGCGGTGCCGTCGATGGCGATGCCCGGCCCCGACCATCCGGTCCTCACGGGCGTGCCGCTCGTCGAACCGGCGGTCAAGCGGCGCGTCGGGATCGTGAAGCGGCGCGGACGGCCGCTGACGCCGGCCGCGCAGGCGTTTCATCGCGCGATCGTCGACGCGAAGCGCGGCGGTGCCGCCGATGACGATGCGTCGACGTGACGGCGACAGGCAAGACGACGGGGCGGCCCGGATCATGAAGCCGCGGCTGCTTCGTTCGCTGTACGTGCAGGTCCTGTTCGCGATGGCGCTCGGCATGGGCGTCGGCCATTTCTGGCCGTCCGCGGGCGCGCTGCTCAAGCCGCTCAGCGACGCATTCGTCGGCCTCGTGCGGATGATGATCGCGCCGATCGTGTTCTGCACGATCGTCTCCGGCATCACGTCTCTCGCGAACGGCAAGGCCATCGGGCGCACGATCGCCCGCGCGCTGGCGCTCTTCTATCTGCTCACGGCTGCCGCGCTCGCGCTCGGGCTTGCGACGGCGCTCGTATTGCGGCCCGGCGCCGGTATGCACGTCGACGCGCACCATCTCGATTCGGGCCTCGTCGCGCAATACGCGCGGCATGCGCCGCCGCACGGGCTCGTCGCATTCGCGCTGAGCGTGATCCCCGACACGATGCTAGGCGCATTCCAGACGGGCGAGGTGCTGCCGGTGCTGCTGCTGTCGCTGCTGTTCGGGTTTTCGCTCAATGCATGCCCGCTGGCCGGTCGGCCCGTGCTGGCGCTGATCGACGGCATCGCGCAGGTCGTGTTTCGCGTGCTCGCGATGATCATGCGGCTTGCCCCGCTCGGCGCATTCGGCGCGATGGCCTTCACGGTGGGCCGCTTCGGCATCGGCTCGGTCGGTTCGCTCGCGCGTGTGATGGGGGCGTTCTACGTGGCGTGCGTGCTGTTCGTCGCGCTGGTGCTTGCGCCGCTCGCGCGCCTGCACGGCTTCGCGTTGTGGCGGCTGCTGCGCTACATGCGCGAGGAACTGCTGATCGTCCTCGCGACCTCGTCCACGGAGCCGGTGTTGCCGCGGCTGATCGTCAAGCTGGAGTCGCTGGGGTGCGACAAGGGCGTCGTGGGGCTCGTGCTGCCCGCGGGCTACTCGTTCAACCTCGACGGCACCGCGATCTACCTGACGCTCGCGGCGTTGTTTATCGCGCAGGCATGCGACGTGCCGCTTACCGCGCCGCAGATCGCGACGATGCTCGGCGTGATGCTGCTGACGTCCAAGGGTGCGGCCGGCGTCTCGGGCAGCGGGCTCGTCGCGCTCGTCGCGACGCTCGCCGTGATGCCCGATCTGCCTGTGGCCGGAGTCGCGCTTCTGGTCGGCATCGATCGCTTCATGTCGGAAGCGCGTGCGCTGACGAGCGTCATCAGCAATGCGTGCGCGGTCATCTTCGTTGCGTCGTGGGAAGGGGCGTGCGATCGGTCGCGTCTCGCACGGATGCTGAACACGGCCGACCCGACGGGCCTGAACGGCGCCAATGACGCCCGTGCCGACGCCGCGCGTGACGGGAGGGCTGTCTGACGCACGCCTTCCCGTGGTGCGTGTTCAATGCGCGGCAACTGAATCCAGCCCCGTCGATCGCACGTCCGCCTGCGCGTCGGGCGATGCGAGGTAGTCGAGCAGCGCCTTCGCTTCCTCCGGATGCCGCGCGCCCACGGGGATGCCGGCCGCAAAGCGCGTGACGGACTGCAGCGATTCGGGAATCTTGCCGACGAACGTCGCGCCCTGCACGGGCAGCAGTTCGCTCACCTGCTGGAAGCCGATCTCGTAATCGCCGTTCGCGACGACCGACGCCACCGGAATACGCGGGATCATCTTCGCCTTCGATTTCACCTGATCCTCGATGCCGAGCTTCCGGAACAGCTCGCGCTCGATATAGACGCCGCTCGCGCTGTCCGAGTAGGCGATCGACTTCGCGTGCAGCAGAACCTGCTTCAGGCCCTCGGCCGTGCCGATGTCGGGTTTCGCCGCACCGGCGCGCACCACCATGCCGATGCGCGAATCGGCCAGCTCGACGCGCGATCCGGGGATCACCTTGCCTTGCCTGATGAGATCGTCGAGCGCGTAGCCGACCATGATCACTACATCCGCGGGCTCGCCGCGCGCGAGCCGGTTCGGAATCGCTTCGGGCGATTTGCCCATCGACGGGCCGAGCGCGGTGTCGAGCGTGTTGCCCGTGCGGGCGGCGAATCGCGGGCCGAGCAGTTTGTAGGCGGCGGTGAAACCGCCCGAGCTCATCACGTGCAGCTCGGCGGCCTGCACGTTCGCGGAGATTGCGGAGGTGGCGACGAGCGCGGCGGCGCAGAATTTCAGGAGCAGGTTCTTCATGGTCATGGTTTTGGTCGGGGTCGGGGTCGGGGTCTCGGTCGAGCGGAGGTGCGGCGGGCCGTTCGGCCCGAGGCGTCAGTGCGCCGGCGTCAGCGTCGCCGTCCGGCGGCGATAGAGCGCGAACGTCGCGAGCAGCGCGCACACCGCGGCGAGGCTCATCCAGTAGCCCGGCGCGGCCTTGTCGCCGGTCAGGTGAATGAGTGCCGTCGAGATGGCGGGCGTGAAGCCGCCGAACACGGCGGTCGCGAGGCTGTAGGCGAGCGAGAAGCCTGCCACGCGTACTTCCACCGGCATCACTTCGGTCAGCGCGACGATCATCGCGCCGTTGTAGATCCCGTACATGAACGACAGCCACAGAAGCACGAGCAGCATGTTGACGAACGACGGCGCGTGAGCGAGCAGCGACAGCGCCGGGTAGGCGGTCGCGATTGCGAGCACGGTCATGCCGACGAGCAGCGGCCGGCGGCCGATGCGGTCGGACAGCGCCCCGCCGATCGGCAGCCAGACGAAGTTCGATACGCCGACGCATAGCGTCACGAGCAGGCTGTCGGCGGTACTCAGATGCAGGACGGTCTTGCCGAAGGTCGGCGCGTAGACCGTGATCAGGTAGAAGCTCGTGGTGGTCATCGCGACCAGCATCATGCCGGCGACCACGACGCCCCAGTTGCGCGCCAGCGTGCGGAACACTTCCTTCATGCCCGGTCGATGCCGACGCGCGGTATATGCCTGCGTTTCCTCCAGTTTGCGGCGCAGCATGAAGATGAACGGCACGATCGTGCAGCCGACGAAGAACGGCACGCGCCATCCCCACGCGGCGATGGCCGATGCACTGAGCCAGTGATTGAGAGCGAAGCCGAGGCCCGCCGCGACGATGATCGCAACCTGCTGGCTGGCCGACTGCCAGCTGGTGAAGAAGCCCTTGCGGCCGGGTGTGGCCAGCTCGGCAAGATAGACCGACACGCCGCCCAGCTCGGCGCCGGCCGAGAAACCCTGCAGCAGCCGCCCGAGCAGCACGAGCGCGGGCGCGAGCAGGCCGATCGTGGCGTAGCCGGGGACGAACGCGATCAGGATGGTGCCGCTCGCCATGATGGCCAGCGTGACGATCAGGCCCTTGCGCCGGCCGACTTCGTCGATGTATGCGCCCAGCACGATCGCGCCGAGCGGCCGCATCAGGAAACCGGCGCCGAACACGGCGAAGGTCATCATCAACGAAGCGAACTCGCTGGCGGCCGGGAAAAATACGGCGGAGATCTGTGGCGCGTAGAAGCCGAACAGGAAGAAGTCGAACTGCTCGAGGAAATTCCCGGCCGTCACGCGAAATACCGCGGCGGCCTTCGAACGTCCGGTCGAAAGGCTGGGGGAGGGGTGCATCGGGGGTGTCTCCAGGAAATCGGGAAAATGCGCGACGCGGCGGTCGGTTGTCGTTTCGGCAATGTTCGCCTGGAGACGTCGAAACGATAAGTGCGATTTTTGGAAGGATTGATGCTGTGCGGCTATCAATCGGGGGAGGGTCCGAAGGCGGGGATTTCCGCAGGCCGGATGGCGGCATCAGTGGTAAAACGCCGGCGCACGTGAATCGATGCCGCGCGCGGCGGCCGAGCGGCGGCCGCGCGGCGGCCGCGCGGCGGCCAGTCCGGCCGGCGGCCAGGCCCCGGGCCGGTTCCCGCCCTCAGCGTGAACCGGCCCTGACGCGCACCGGCCAGCCACGGCCGGTCAATGCCGCCCGCCGCGCGCACGCGGGTCGGTCGGTTCCTCGGTCGGGTCCGTCAGCCCGAGCTCGTCACCGGCGCTCCAGTACGGCGCGCTGCCGTAGAACTCGTGCAGCGGCGCGGCCCATTGCGGATCGGCCATCGCCGGCCAGTGAGCCTTGTCGAAGCCCGGCGCGCCGCGGATCCGCTCGGACGATACCGACAGCAGGAAGCACTTGCGTTCGGTATCGAGCGTGAGCGCGCTCCACGGAATCGCGAGCAGCTTGTCGCCGATGCCGAGCAGGCCGCCGCTCGACAGCACGGCATATGCGACGCGCCCCGAGCGCACATCGAGCATGATGTCCTTGATCTTGCCGACGTCGTCGCCATCGGTCGTATAGACCTTGTTGCCTTCCAGCGTGTCGGCCGCCATCACGTCCGGGCCGGGGCCGTCGGCAGTCGCGGCGCCCTTGCCGACGATGCGGGTCTGTCCTTGATCGGGAGTCTGCATGATTGTCCTCCTGGCTGCGTGGGGCGCGGCCGTGCCCGGGGGCGGGCCCTGCGGGTCGCGCGGGTTGCCGGGGCGAAGCGGGGATCGCTTCGTCACGTCTGCTTCGGTTGCGACACGCCCTCGAGCGTGTTCGCGACGTCGTCGCGTGCCGGGCCGGCCGTGCGCGTCGCGATGTCCGCGAGCGACAGCATGCCGACCAGCCGCTTGTCGTGATCGACGACGGGCAGCCGGCGCAGTTGCGCGTCGGCCATGTAGTGCTGGATCTCCTCCAGCGAATCGTCCTCGAAACACCATTCGATCGGGCCCGACGCGACTTCGTGGACTCGCGTGTCGGGCGGCTTGCCGGCCGAGAGCGCCCGCACCGCGAGGTCGCGGTCGGTGACGATCCCGATCAGCCGGTTGTTGTCGCACACGGGCAGCGAGCCGATGTCGTAGCGCTCCATCAGTTGCGCCGCATGACGGATCGAGTCGGTCGGCGCGATGCGCACGACGTCCTGCGACATGATTTCGTTGACGCGATGCATGAAATTCTCCTTGCGGGTTGAAGACAGGCCGCCGGGTTCAGCAAGCGGCGTGCCCTGCGTGCGGCCTGCGCGCTCGCCGCAGTCGCCGCGCTCACGCGTCGCGGCGTTTCGCCGGGGCCTTCGGCGGGCCGTCGTCGTGCGTGCGTGGCGGCGTGTCGGGCTCGATGCGCGTGACGCCGCCGGTCGCGGGCGGGTCGCTCGCGGGAAATGTGTCCTCGAGCTGCTTGTCGATGTGCTGCTCCGAGTGGCGCGTCTTCGTATGGTCCTGGTGCTTGAGCGGCGGCGACGGGTCGGGGTGCGGCGCATGCGCCGGCGTGGCGTGGCCGGACCGGGTGGAATCGTTCATGGCGAGGCTCCGTGTCGGTGACGATGACGTGCGTGATGCCGCAACCGGCGTGCCCGTGATGCATCGGAGGCACGCGATTTGCCGCGCGGATGCCGCTCAACGATGCGCCGGAGGGCTGCGATGGCGAAGGGCTGATCGCCGCGCGCCGGCGACCGGTTAGAGCAGCCCGGTGTCGCGAGCCGGCGGCGTTTCGCGAATTCCGTGCCCCTTACTTGCCAACGTTTGTAAAAAAGCGGCTCCCGGCTCTCCCGATAATGGGGGGTAAATCCATGAGAGCCGCAACGGACGGGGCTGGGGCGGCCTGGCACGAAAGCTGCAGGTTTCGGGCATACGAAATCCGCACACTGTCAGGAGAGCATCGATGGCCATCACGCTAGCGCTGCAGATGCGACAGCATCTGGCACTCACGCCGAGGCTGCAGCAGTCGCTTCGTCTGCTGCAGTTGTCTTCGCTCGAATTCCAGCAGGAATTGCGGCAGGCGCTCGACTCGAATCCCTTTCTCGAAGACGGACAGGGCGACGACGAAGTTGCCGCCGAGGCGCCCGAACCCGCCGCCGAAACGGCCGCGCCCGAAGCGCCGCCCGAGCGCGACGACGTGCGTGCGCCGGACGGCGAGGTACCGTTCACGGCGGCGCCCGCCCCGCGCGGCGCGGGCCGCCGGGGTGACGACGGCGGCGACTTGTCGCCCGGCGAATGGATGGCGGCCGAGCCGTCGCTGCATCAGCATCTGCACGATGCGCTGCGGCTCTATCCGCTGAACCGGCGCGATCGCGAAGCGGCGCGCCTCGTGATCGACGCGCTCGACGACGACGGCTATCTGCGTCAGGAACTGGCCGAGCTGCTGGTCGCGGCCGACCCGGCCATGCTGCTGTCGGAACGGGATCTCGCGGTCGCGCTGCGGCTCGTGCAGATGCTCGACCACCCCGGGATCGCTGCGCGCTCGCTGTCCGAATGCCTTGTGCTGCAACTCGACGCGATTCCCGCCGGCACGCCGGCGCTCGCGGAAGCGAAGGTGATCGCGCGCGAGCATCTGGAACGGCTCGCGCGGCGCGAGACGGCCGAGATCCAGCGGCGCATCGGCTGCAGCCAGCCCACGATGCAGGCCGCCTGCGCGCTGGTGCGCGGGCTCGATCCGCGCCCGGGCAATCGCTACGGCAGCACGCGCGGCGACTACGTGGTGCCGGACGTGATCGTGCGCCAGGTGCGCGACGAATGGATCGTGACGATCAACCCGGCGGTGCAGCCGCGCGCGCGGCTGCACGAACGCTATGCGACGCTGTACGCGCAGTCGAGCGGCGAGCGCGATTCGCCGCTTGGCCAGCAGCTCCAGGAGGCGCGCTGGCTGATCCGCAACGTGCAGAAGCGCTTCGACACGATCCAGCGCGTGGGCAAATGCATCGTCGCGCGCCAGCGCGATTTCTTCCGCTACGGCGAGATCGCGATGAAGCCGCTCGTGCTGCGCGACATCGCCGAAGAGCTCGACCTCCACGAATCGACCGTGTCGCGCGCGACGGGCAACAAGTACATGGCCACGCCGCACGGCACGTTCGAGTTCAAGCACTTCTTCCCGCGCAAGCTGGAGGCCGCCGACAAGGGCGTGTGCTCGGCATCTGCCGCGAAGGTGCTGATCCGCGACATGATCGCCGCCGAGCGGCACAACGATCCGCTGTCCGACGTCACGCTCGCGCAGAACCTCGCGGGGCGCGGCATTCTTCTTGCGCGTCGCACCGTGACCAAGTACCGCCAGGCGATGAAGATTCCGCCGGCGGAACTGCGGCGGCGCGATGCCGCATGACGGTGCGCCCGGTCGACCCGCGCGCGGCCCGCGTGCCGCGGCTGTCGCGCGCATCAACGAAAGGAGGCAAGCCATGCCAGCGAAATCCCAGGCGCAGCAGCGCGCCGCGGGGGCCGCCCTGTCGGCCAAGCGCGGTGACACCAAAATGAAGGACCTGAAACCGCCGGCGAAATCGATGGCCAGGTCGATGAGCGAGAAGGCGCTCGAGAAAATGGCCTCGACGCCGACCCACGGCAAACCCAGGCACAAGCACGA
Source organism: Burkholderia sp. WTPI3 (assembly GCF_021483755.1). Lineage (NCBI taxonomy): Bacteria > Pseudomonadati > Pseudomonadota > Betaproteobacteria > Burkholderiales > Burkholderiaceae > Burkholderia > Burkholderia sp. WTPI3. The sequence continues at coordinate 17,640 of NZ_JAGIXF010000083.1, forward strand.
TTCCTGAGCGCCGGCGAAAGGCGCCCACCGTCACTGTTCTCCAGGAGGCATTCATGCTGCGATACGCCATCATCTTCTTCATCATCGCGATCATCGCCGCCGTGTTCGGCTTCGGCGGCATTGCGGCCGGTGCCGCCGAGATTGCGAAGATCCTGTTCTACATCTTCGTCGTGATCTTCCTGGTCACGTTGCTGCTGGGTCTCGTGCGCCGATGACGGTGTCGCCCGACCGTTCGCGGCGCATCGCCGGGCACGATCCCGACTTCAACCGCCGCGACCCGTGGCTGGCGATCGAGCGCGGCGACTATCCGGAGTTCGAGCTCGGCGTGCAGCTGATCGATCTCCGGCACGCGCGCGTCGTTCGCAATTTTTTCGCGGTACGCGGCCATGTCAAGTGCCGAGCCCATGCGCACGGATTGCGGCGGCGCGAAATACTCGGCGTATTCGCAACGAGCATGGCGCGGTGCTTCCATCATTTCCATATTTCGACTATCATCGAACAATGGAAACGAACCAGACCATCGCCGCCCTGTCGGCACTCGCGCACGAGTCGCGCCTCGCCGTCTTCCGCGCGCTCGTGCAGGCCGGCCCGGCGGGCATGCCGGCGGGGCAGATCGCGACGCTGCTCGACGTACCGCCGTCGTCGCTGTCGTTCCATCTGAAGGAACTGGCGCATGCGCAGCTCGTCACGAGCCGGCAGGAAGGCCGCTTCGTGTTCTATGCCGCGAACTTCGCGACGATGAACGGGCTCATCGGGTACCTCACCGAGAACTGTTGCGGCGGCAATCCGTGCTCGCCGGTTTCCGCGTGTTCGACCGCTTGCTCCGACCGAACCTGACAACATATCCGCGTCCGCCGATGACCACCAACGTCCTGATCCTCTGCACCCACAACTCCGCGCGCAGCGTGCTGGCGGAGGGGATGCTCAACCATTGGGCCGCGAAGCTCGGCCGCGACGTACATGCGTACAGCGCCGGCAGTGCGCCGAGCGGCCGGCTGAACCCGTTCGCGCTGGACGCGCTGACGCGCGCAGGCGTCGACGTTACCGGATACCGCAGCAAAAGCCAGGACGAATTCGCCGGCGACGGCGCACCGGAAATGCGCATCGTCATCACCGTCTGCGACAGCGCGGCCGGGCAAGCCTGCCCGTACTGGCCCGGCAGTCCGGTGAGGGTGCACTGGGGCTACGCCGATCCATCGAACGCGGCGGGCGGCGATGCCGGCAAGCGGCTCGCGTTCGAACTGACGCGCGAGGCGCTCGGCTACCGGATGCTGCAACTGCTGGCGCTGCCGCTCGATCGCATGGGCAATGCCGAACTCGAGACGGCGTTGACCGCCATCTCGCGAAACTGAACGGCGCGCACGGCGGCTTGCGCGAGCCGGTGTGCCGCGTGCGTTTCTCTCCAGCCCGGAATCCTGTCCGTGAACACGTCCAACGTCATCCCGCCACGCCACGCCGTTGCCAAGCCCGCGATCGGCTTCTTCGAACGCTACCTGACGGTGTGGGTCGCGCTGTGCATCGTCGCCGGCATCGGGCTCGGGCAGGCGCTGCCCGGTCTGTTCCAGCGGATCGGCCGCATCGCGTATGCGCAGGTCAACCTGCCGGTCGGGCTGCTGATCTGGGTGATGGTGATCCCGATGCTCGTGAAGGTCGACTTCGGCGCACTGCATGAAGTGCGCCGGCATGTGAAGGGGATCGGCGTCACGCTGGTCGTGAACTGGCTCGTCAAGCCGTTTTCGATGGCGTTCCTCGGCTGGCTGTTCGTCCGGCAGCTGTTCGCGCCGCTGCTGCCGGCGGACCAGCTCGACAGCTACATCGCCGGCCTGATCCTGCTGGCTGCCGCGCCGTGCACGGCGATGGTGTTCGTGTGGAGCCGGCTGACCGGCGGCGATCCGCTGTTCACGCTGTCGCAGGTCGCGCTGAACGACAGCATCATGGTGATCGCGTTCGCGCCGCTCGTCGGGCTGCTGCTGGGGATGTCCGCGATTACCGTGCCGTGGGCGACGCTGCTGACGTCGGTCGTCCTCTACATCGTCATTCCGGTGATCCTTGCGCAGATCTGGCGCAAGCGGCTGCTGCGGGGCGGGCAGGCCGCGTTCGATGCCGCGATGGCGAGGATCGGCCCGTGGTCGGTCGCCGCGCTGCTCGCGACGCTCGTGCTGCTGTTCGCGTTCCAGGGCGAAGCGATCCTGAAGCAGCCGCTGGTGATCGCGTTGCTCGCGGTGCCGATCCTGATCCAGGTGTTCTTCAATGCGGCGCTCGCTTACTGGCTCAATCGCGCGGTGGGCGAGAAGCACAACGTCGCGTGCCCGTCCGCGCTGATCGGCGCGTCCAACTTCTTCGAGCTTGCCGTCGCGGCCGCGATCAGCCTGTTCGGTTTTCACTCCGGCGCGGCGCTCGCGACCGTCGTCGGCGTGCTGATCGAAGTGCCGGTCATGCTGCTGGTGGTGCGCATCGTGAACCGGTCGAAGGGCTGGTACGAGCGCGTGTGAGCCAATCCGGGAATGCATTGATGAGCGACCGACTGACCGACCTGCCGCACCTCGATCCCGAACTCTTCCGCGTGCCGGACGCGAGCCGCTTGCGGCCGGCGTCGCCGTCCACCCATCCGCCCCGTTTCCTGCTGCTGTACGGGTCGCTGCGCGAGCGCTCGTTCAGCCGCCTGCTGGTCGAGGAGGCCGCGCGCCTGCTCACGGCGATGGGCGCCGAGGTGCGTGTGTTCAATCCGGGCGGCCTGCCGCTGCCCGACGATGCGCCGGAGAGCCATCCGAAGGTCGTCGAATTGCGCGAGCTGGTACTGTGGTCGGAAGGGATGGTGTGGTGCTCGCCGGAACGGCACGGCGCGATGACCGGCATCATGAAGTCGCAGATCGACTGGATCCCGCTGTCGGTTGGCGCCGTGCGGCCGACGCAGGGCAAGACGCTCGCGGTGATGCAGGTCAGCGGCGGCTCGCAGTCGTTCAACGCGGTCAACCAGATGCGCGTGCTGGGGCGCTGGATGCGCATGCTGACCATTCCGAACCAGTCGTCGGTCGCGAAGGCGTTCATGGAATTCGACGAAGCGGGGCGGATGAAGCCGTCGCCCTATTACGACCGCGTCGTCGACGTGTTGGAGGAACTGGTGAAGTTCACGCTGCTCACGCGGGACATCGGCCCGTATCTGGTCGACCGGTACAGCGAGCGCAAGGAAAGCGCTGCGGCATTGTCGAAGCGGGTGAATCAGCGCGGGATCTGAATCATGCGGTTGACGCCAATCCAGTCGGGAGATGTTGCATGCAGCTTCGCACGGCCGTATTGTCCGGCCCGCCGTCGACCGAAGCATTGCTTCGCACTTCGGACCTGCCCGTCGCCGGCGTCGCGACGCAGGTTCAAGATTTCATCGTGCTCGCCGATTCGGCGAACGTGATCGGATGTGGTGGGATCGAATGCCACCGAAACTGCGCGTTGATCCGGTCGATCGCCGTTGTTTCGCGCGCTCGGGGAAAAGGGGCACGGCCGCGCAATGCCGTCCGGCCGCTTCCAGGGTGGATGTCCGACCGCTGTCGCCGCGATGTCGATGGTGTGTTGAGCGGGGCGCGCGATCCGGAAAGTCGCGCTATCCCGCCTGGGCATCACCGCGAGGTTTCGCGAGCCAGCCGGGCCTGTCGCCGTGCGCGGTCGTTCAGGATCTGGTGGCGTCGATGGTCGGTCATTTTCTTCCACGTACGTGCTTCGTCGCGCGTACGCAGGCACGCCACGCAGTAGCCGGTTCTTGCGTCGAACGTACAGACTTCAGCGCACGGCGATCTGACTGCCACGCTCAGTGCGCCTTGGTGTCCGTCACGACTTCGACGGTCAGGTGCGACAGTTCCTTGAAGCGTCGCAGAAGCGCGTGATAGAACTGCGGACTCCGTTCCGGATCGGGCGTCGCCACCGAGACCACCGCACTCATGTGCCCCGGCCCGAGCCGCCATACGTGCAGGTCGTCGACACGGTCGCCTTGCGCTTCGAGTGCGCCGCGCACGTTCGCCGTCAATCGGCGATCCGAGTCCATGTCGAGCAGGATGCCGCCGGTATCGCGCATCAGGCCATACGACCAGTTCGCGATCACCAGTGCGCCCATGATGCCGGCGAGCGGATCCATCCACAGCCAGCCGAATGCGCGTGCGAGCAACAGCCCGACGATCGTCAGCACGGACACGGCCGCATCGGCGATCACGTGGATGTATGCGGAGCGGATGTTGTGATCGCGTGCCGCCGCCGCGGACGCACCGTGGTCGTGTTCCTCGAACGCCAAGGCGTGCTCGCGGCCGTTCAGGCGGACGAGCGCCTTGAATTCATGCGGCTCGGGGATGGCTTCCGTCGATTCCAGGTAGCCGCCGCGATCCTGCATCGCGAACGTCTGCCGCGTGCCGTCCGGACGAATCGTCGTCACCGACACGGCGTTCGCATCGACGCGCTGCGTCTCGTGCGTCGCGGGCGCCACGCGGAAAACCGGCGGCACGCCATCTTCGAACACCGACACGACGAATGCGCCCTGCCGATCGACGATCCGGTGCGCTTCTTCATGATCGCGCTCGTGGTGATCGCCATGCGCATGCCCGTGATGATGGCCGTGACCGTGACCGTGACCGTGATGGTCGCCGCTCAGCAGCCAGACGCTCGCGACGTTGACGAGCAAGCCCGCTACCGCGATCGGAATTGCCTCGCCGAAATGGATCGGAACGGGCGCCAGAAATCGCGCGATCGCTTCGTAGCCGATCAGCAGTGCGATCATCGCGAGCACGATCGCGCTCGTGAAACCCGCCAGGTCGCCGAGCTTGCCCGTACCGAACACGAAGCGCGGATCGCTCGCATGCTTGCGTGCGTAGGTATAGGCGAGCGCGGCGATCAGCATCGCGCCCGCGTGCGTCGACATGTGCAGGCCGTCCGCGATCAGCGCCAGCGAGCCGAAAATCGACCCGCCGACGATCTCCGTCACCATCATCGCCGCGCACAGCGCGATGACCATCCAGGTCCTGCGTTCGTTCTGCTCGTGCGCGGCGCCGAGAAAGACATGGTCGTGCCCCGCACCGAAGGCGTCGTTCGTGAAGTCGTTCATTCGGCACCCCGCTTACTTGAAATAGCTGTGAACGACTTCGATCAGTTGTTCGGTCGCGCTGCCCTCGTCGTGGTGATCTTCGGCGTCGACCAGATGGCTGCGGATGTGATCCTCGAGCACGACCGCGAGCAGGCCGTTCATCGCGCCGCGACCGCTCGTGATGAGGCGCAGGATCTCGTTGCAACCGCGCTCGTCTTCCAGTGCGCGTTCGATCGCTTCGACCTGTCCCTTGATTCGGCGGACACGGTTCAGCAGCTTCTGCTTTTCCTTGATGGTGTGGCTCATGGTCGCCTCTTCATATAGTGGGGGGGACTATATACCAAATCGCTTTTCCATATAGTGGGGAGGGGTATATCCGAAGCCGCTCGAGCGTGCGACGCATGGCGACCGGCCCGGTGGATTGCGCGCGGGTACGGACAGGTGTCGTGCCCTGCTCGTGCGCGGCACTGCGCGGATCGATCAGTGCGTCGTCGTGCGCGCGCTCCACGTACCACTCCGGATGCTCGGCCCGCAGCGGGTTCTCGCGCGCGATGCGGCCCGGCACGATTTCGAGCATCACGCGCAGCCCGTGGCCGCGCGCGAGTTGCGCGAGCCGCGCGAACGTTTCGAGCGCGCCCGTACGCGTTGCGAACGTCGCGGCCGGCCGCGTATCGGGAAAGTCGTTTTTCATACCGGGCGCACAGTCGCGACGCTTTTGTGCAGATTCCTCCCCATCGCACCTGTATCGAAGCGCGTGAAATATTTGCCGACGGGTCGGAGCAACAGGAAAAAACGAGACTCGGGCCGTATGGCAACGCCGTCGGCCAGACGACGGTCCTGTGCGGTGCCGGGTCGCCGGGCCGGCTGCGATGCAGCGCGAACCGACGCGGTGTTGCGCCCTCCGGGGCATCAACGACGACGGAATCGCATCGTGCGGCGCTATCGGCGGGCGCATTGCGCGCCCGTTACAGTTCCCCCGCAAATTCATACAGGTCCTATGGCGGCCCTTCACCGCAGCCGGTTAGGATCACTCGCGATCTTTCACAAAAAATGACGAGGCCGCCATTGATCGCGAGCACGGCCATTTCCGACACACCCGCGCGTGCGGGCGTCGACATCCATCAGTTCTACAGCCTCGATATCAAGGGTGCGCCCGCTGCCGCGCTCGCGGACGTCTACGCGTTCGACGGGGTATGCGGGATCGGCGAGCCGACCCGGTACACGATTCGGTTCACCCATCCCCGCCATGATTTGTCACGTAGCGAATTCCTGAACCGAATCGGCGCGTTCGTGATCCAGCCGCCGCCGCGCGACCGATGGAGCCAGCCGGAAAGCGCACGTCGCGTGCAAGGCGTGGTGACGGGCTTCGCGCTCACGGCCACGAACCGCGACCAGTCGATGTACGAGATCGTGCTGGAGTCGCGTCTGGCGCTGTTGCGCAATGCACCCC
>NZ_JAGIXF010000084.1:0-24017 GCF_021483755.1 Burkholderia sp. WTPI3
GTGGCCGGCGGCACGCGCGGCGCGACCGGGATCGCGGCCGGCGTGCGGCCCGGCTGGCGCATCGGGGACAAGACGGGCAGCGGCGGCTACGGCACGACGACCGACGTGGCGGTGGTCTGGCCGCCGTCGCGCGCACCGATCGTGATGGCCATCTCGTTCACGCAGCCGCGTGCCGATGCGGCCGCGCGTGCCGACGTCGTCGCGTCGGCCGCGCGCATCGCATCGCGCGCGCTCGTCCCGACGGCCTGAGCGCGCGGCAAACCTCGCGCAAAGCCGGCGTTTGGCTTATCGTGTCGGACAGCGCGCGCCGGTGCCGGCGCGCGATTTTCCGTTTACCCGCTTCGTCATGCGCCGACTTCCACCCCTGCACGCGTTGCAGATATTCTCGACGGTGGCCCGCCACCGCAGCTTTACGCGCGCGGCCGAGCAACTGTGCCTCACGCAGGGCGCGGTGAGCCGGCAGATCCAGACGCTCGAAGCGCATTACGGTTTTCCGCTGTTCAAGCGCCATGCGAAGGGCCTCACGCTGACGGCGGAGGGCGAGCAATTGCTGCCGGTGGTCGACGAGAGCTTCGCGCGGATCGAGGACATCTCGATGAAGCTCACGCGGCAGCGTACCGATCTGGCGTTGAAGGTGCCGACCTGCGTGATGCGCTGGATGCTGCCGCGCATCATGCGCTTCCAGGGAGAACATCCCGATCTCCACGTGCAGATCACGACCGCGTGGCAGCACGTCGTCGATTTCTCGACCGAACCGTTCGATGCGGCGATCGTCTACGGCATGTCGCCGGGCGCGGGCGTATTCGCGCTGCCGCTGTTCGACGAACGGCTGACGCCGGTATGCGCGCCCGAGCTGCGGCAAGCGTCGCCGCTCGACGCGGTCGGCGATCTCGCGCGCCATACGTTGCTGCATCCGACGCGCGACCATCGCGACTGGCGCGCGTGGCTCGAGCACGCGGGCGAGCGCGCGGTCGATGCGGAGCGCGGGCCGACCTTCGACACGCTCGATCTCGCGACCAACGCGGCGATGCAGGGTTTCGGCGTGGCGATCGGCGACGTGACGCTGGTCGACGACGACGTCGCCGCGCGCCGGCTCGAGCGGCCGTTCGACATCGTGCTCGAAACGGGTGCACGCTACTTCTTCGTCTATCCCGAGAACATCGCCAGCCAGCAGAAGATCCGCGCGTTCAGCGACTGGATAGCCGCCCATCGCGACTGACGTGCGACATCGGCGGCGGGCTTCACTGGTAGGTCACGACGGCGATCATCGGTGCATGATCGTTGCCCGGGCGGTCAGGTAAAGCGATTGCGCGCGAGGCCTGTGTAAAGGTCGTGGTCTTGATCGTGCGCAGGCTGGCCGCGTCGACGAACGCAACTTGCCCGCTCGCCGGGCGCGGACAGTCGGGATGCACGCGCGCATGCGCGGCGTCGGCCGTATCGAGCGCGAACGAGCACGGCGGCTCGACGATCATGCCGGTGAAGTGGATGATGCCGGACGTGCCGGCGGCAAACGAAGGGGACGAGGCCAGAAGCGCGGCAGCCAGGGCAAACGAGGCGGCAAACAGGCGATGCTTCATGACAGGCTCCAGAGAGGAAGCGCGTCGCAGCAGGGCCGCTCGAATGGCAGTCCGTCAACGCCGCGATGCTGTATGCGTAAACGGCAACTTCATCGGACCTCTTGAATGAAAAAAACCGGAACAACGGCGATCAGTCAATGACGCCGTATTCCTCCAATCAATTTATCTCAAATTTGCGCGCCCGCAAGTCAGGGTATTGCCGGTGACGCAAGCCGGCGGGACGGGCGTCGATGGATGCGGCGCTTGTGGGTAAATCGTTGAGAACTCAACGAGTCCGCGGTCCGGCAGATCGCGACGGTCCAAAAGGAAACGGCCGCTCGAATTGAGCGGCCGTCCGGCATTGCAGCGGGCGATGCGGCGGTCAGCCCGCGCGCTTGCGCACCGCGCCGACGATCACGAGCAGCACGATCGCGCCGACGATCGACGCGATCCAGCCTGCGCCCTGGCCCGGTGCGTACCAGCCGGCGGCGCGGCCGACGTAGCCCGCGACGAGCGAGCCGACGATGCCGAGCACGATGGTCATCAGGATGCCCATCTTGTCGTCGCCGGGTTTGAGCGCGCGGGCGAGGAGGCCGACGATGAGCCCGACCACCAGGGTTTCGATGAATTGCAGCATGAATGCCTCCCTATGGCTGTTGAGCCGTTGACGAAAGGAAGTGGACCGGCACGTCGCACCGAGGTTCCCCGTGGCGGCAAACACGCGCGCGGCGGCGCGAGTATCGCATGGTGCCGTGTCGTGCGCATGTCTCGCGTGCCGTTCATTGATAGTCGAGCAGGACCTGCGCCGCGGCATGAACGGAACCGCCGCCGATCTTCGCGCCCGTCTGCAGATAGGACGCCCGGAGCCGAATCGACGGCGATCCGCCGGTGGCCGGGTTGTAGCTCGTCACCGCGTGCGATTTTTGCAGCGTCAACGACTGGCCGGTCGCGGCATCGGCGATATGGATGCCGATGCCGCTGGCCGTGGCATCCGGACGCAACTGCATTGCGCCGGGCATGCCGACGACGACGTCGTCCAGCGGGGACAGTTGGTATCCGATTCGGTTGTAGCCGGCAGGGCAGTTGTTCAACTGCACCTGGAAATCGGTCGCGCCGGCGGTTGAGCCCACGCCGTTGAACACGCGCTGCTGCACGGGCGGCAGCGTGACGGTCTGGTCGGGAATCGAGCACGTTCCGTTGATGAAGGCGACCTTCGCGGCGAGGAAGACCTGCGACGACGCACCCAGGATGCCCGATTTGTAATTGATCGTGTAATAGGCGCTGAGCATGCCGGAATTGAGCGACCCATCCTGAGTCTGTCGGCTGTCGCGAAACAGCGTGACTTCCAGCGTGTTGCGCAGAGTCGTCTTCGTCGACGAAACGGCCACGTTGCCGTCGACGATCATGCGCGTGGACAGGCCAGACACATTGGTTTCCAGATCGGGGCCGTCGGATATCCACACGCCGCCTTTGGGATACATCTTGATGCTCGTGATCTGGCAGGTGCTCGCGCCGCAAACGTCCTGCGGCGTGAAGTAATGACGGGCGACGACGGTTCCGGGCGTCGCGCCTGCCGGGCTCGAAACCGTTGCCTGCCCGAATGCATAGAGCGAGGCTGCAGCCGCGTCGGTCGTCGATGCGACGCATGAGAGCAGAAAGGTCGATGCGGCCGCGATCAGGCGGGACATGCGTCGGGCAACGCCGCCACGTGCGTCGTGCATGCACGACGTGCGTGCCCGGCGCGTAGCCCGGGTCGATGCGGACGATGGGCGAAGGTCAGTCATCTGGATTCCTTATTGGGTGTCGGCGGTGATCGAATCGGCCTGGCAGACGCTCGTGACGGTCTGTATGCCCGGCGAGCGCCGGTGACGTTTCGCAACGGGAAGCTCGTATGCGATGCGGCAGACCGAGCGGCCGTCGTCGCCCCATTGAACCGTCAGCGAGCCGCGCTCGCTGAGTCCGCGCGCGAAGACCTTGCTCGCCTGGGCGACCACGCCGACTTCCTTGCCGGTCTCGTCGCGCACGACGGCGCCGAAGGGCAGCGGCGTGCCATCGACCTGTGGCGCCCGGACGAGCGCTGCGCGACCTGTGTTGGTTGCAAACCGGATGAGCGGCACCGCACCGGCGCGCGGTGCGATCTGCCGGCTGGTTTCCTTCAGTTCCACGTCCATCGAGATCCCTTTCGGATCGAGCGCGACCGTATTGAGGCTGTATGGCGTCAGATATGGCACGACCGCATAACCGTTGCCGTCGACCTTGACGCCTGCCGCGTTCGTGATGCGAGCGCCGGCCGCGCCCGGCGCCTCGACGATCGCGAAGGTCTCGGACACGGGCTGCGAAAACGTGATGCCGCCGCGGTGAGCGACCAGTGCGCCGCGCACGCCGAGCGAACCCTGCTGGAAGTCCGTGCCCGCGCCCGCGCTGGCATTGACTTCGGCCATGCGCGTGCGGTAGGTGACGCTGGCACTGCCGTCCGTGACCGCGTCCGGCCCGGACGCGTGGTTCGCGCTGACGCTGTACGACAGCGCATGGTCGTCGCCGAGCGATCCGGACAGCGTCGACTGCAGCCGGGCGCGGCCGAGTGCATCGCGGGACACGTTGCCGGTGGCGGTCATCGGGTGCTCGCGGCCGAACGGGATTGTGACGCTGGCGTAATAGAGCGTGCCCATGTCGCCGCCGGCGTTGCGCTGCCGCGTGGCCGTCAGGCTATATGACACGTTGCGGAACCGGTTCGTATAACCAATCGAATAATTGACGTCCGAGCCGGCGCGGTTCCAGTAGTTCACGGCCGACGCCGTGGCGTTGATGCGCCCGCCTGTCGCGCCGAGGCGCTGCGTGAGCGCCAGCGATGCGCGATGGCGCTGGCGCCAGACCGAGTCGATCGACTGGCCGTCCCGCACCGCATCACGCGCCTGCATCGCATCGTTCAGGCCGAAATAGCCATCCGTCGAGTAGCGATATGCGGCCAGGGCGACGTCGGTGCCGGTCGCCTCGACGGACTTCGCATAGCTGACACGGATGCTTGAGCCGTTGTAGCGCTTCGCGCCGGGAAGCGAGGTCATGGCATGCGTCAGATCCGCCCCGAACGCGCCGAACGACGTATTGAAGGCGCCACCCAGCATCGCGGACGCGTAGCCGGTAGCAAGCGTGACGCCGCCATAGGCCGTCAGCAGGTTGGTCAGGCCGCGCTGGTAGGTGGCCTGCGTGAACAGCGGCTGGCTCGAGCCGTGGGGATTGCGCAACGTGCCGGCGACGAAGCTGTAGCGGCCGATGCCCGGACGCAGCGACATCGGCACGGCGGCGTAGGGTACCGAGAACGTGTGCACGGCGCCGTCGGCTTCCTCGACCGAGACCTGCAGGTCGCCGCCGTACCCGGTCGGATACAGGTCGTCGATTTCGAAATTGCCGGGCGCGACCGTCGTCTCGTAGATCGTCACGTCGTTCTGACGGATCGTCACCTTCGCATTGCTGTTCGCGATGCCGCGCACCACCGGCGCATAACCGCGCAGCGAGTCGGGCAGCATCCGGTCGTCCGTCGACAGGCGCACGCCGCGGAACTGCGTCGAGTCGAACAGTTCCCCCGACGTGTAGCTTTCGCCGATGACGAGCTGCGAGGACAGCGAAGGCAGGTCGCGCTGGACATAGGTCGCGATGCCCTGGTACCGGCTCTGACCGCGCGACGACCATGAATAGGAGCCTTCGTGACGGAAGCGCCAGGTGCCGAGATTCACGCCGCCGTTCAGGCCGAGATAGCCCTGCGTCTGGGCGGTGTGGCCGTTGGCCTTCGACGTGTAGAGGTTGAAGTTGTAGCCGAGCAGCCCGACGGTTTCGCCGGCGGTCCATTGGTCGGGGCTCACGTAGCCGCGCGCCTTGCGCGCGAGCAACGCCTGCGGGATCGAGAGCCGCAGTGTCTGTCGCGTGAAGTCGAACGCCGCGCCGGCCCCCGGCACGGCTTGCTCGAGCCGCAGGCATGCGTGCTCGCCGTCGAGTTCCGCGACGACCTCCGGCGCGAGCTTGCCGAAATCGATGCCGACGCGTTCGAGCAGTGTGCGGTCGAAGCACGGCCTGGCGTCGCCCGAGTCCGGTGCGGCCACGAAGCGCACGTCGTAGCGGCCGATCCAGTCGGAGCCGACATGGATGTCGGCGGTATACACGCCTGGGGCCGTCACGTTGCGCCGTGCGAAGCGCGAGACGTCGAAATGCTTGCCCAGGCGATGCTGCATGAATGCACCGTCGAACTCGACTTGCGCGAGCGCGGCGTCGGCGGCCGATGACGTCGTCGCGCGCCCGTCGCTTGACCACGCGCCGACGCAGGCCGCTACCAGCAGATGGACCGGTTTGATGCGTGGCATGTCGGCCGCATCGTGGCGCGACGGTCGAGTCGTGATCATGCGCAGTACTCCATAATGTTTTGGATCGGGCGGGCGCGTTTCACCGGCGCAGGCGCGGGTGCGCGCGTCGCTGCGCGGCGAATGTCGAATCCGGGGGATTCCGTGCCGTCCGGTCGGGACGGCGGATATGACGGTGAACGAAAAGGGGATGCGGGCGGCGCGTCAGCGGTGCGCGTCGCCGGCCTCGGTCGCGCTACGGGGTGACGCTGACCGGTTGTTCGATGTCGGTTGCCCGGCCCCAGTCGTTGATGCTGCCGAATTCGACCGTTGCACCTGCGGCGGGCGCGTCGGCGAGATTCTTGATCGGGAATCGTTGCGTGCTTCGAGGCAGCACGTAGCCCATGCCGGCATCATGCTTGCGCCCGGCGGATTTCAGCAGCACGTTGCCGAAATTGACGACGAACGGCGTCGGATTGCTCGCCTCGATCGCGTAGCCGTCATCGACGCGAACCACGCGCCAGTCGAGCTGCCTGGGCGCATCGTCGGCGTTGCCGGCCAGTCCATCGGGCCGGTACATGATCTTGATGCGGGAGCGGAACGCGAGCTGGATACGGTTCCGGCTGTCTGCTGCGGACGCCTTCGGCGGCACTTCGAGCACGTTCAGCCAGAACAGCGACTCCCTGTCGGCTGGAAGCGGTTCGCCGGTGTGCACGAGACGCAGCGTCTGGCCATTGCCGGATTCCATCCGGAAGATCGACGGCGTCAGCGTGAACGGCACGTCGATGTTCTCGGGCAACGCGCCGCTGTTTCCGTCGTCGAGCCACGCCTGTACCAGCGCGGGACGCTTGCTGTCGTTCGTGAGCTGGATCGTGACCTCGCGCTCGCTGGACGGGAAGATCACGCGCGTGCCGGCGATCACGACGCTCGCGTCGGCCTGCGACGCGAATGCGGTGACGGCGAGGGTCAGCGTACGGAAGAGCTTCAACAGTTTCATGGGCGTGGAGAATCGGATCGTTGGGCGGGAAGCGGGCGCAGACGGCGGTTTGCGCACCGGGCGGCGCGATGCGGCGGAGATCGCCGCGGCGGCGACCTCCACGCGCTCGTCCTTACTGGTAGATCAGCGAGTACTCGACACGCGAGGTGACGTCGCCGGCCTTCACGGCGCCGGAGGCGTAGTACTCGGCGAAGTAGTTCAGCTTCGCGTTGCCGTCGGCATCGATATCGACGAGTTGCGTGCTGGCACCGGTTTGGGCGCCGATGGGGATCTGCTTCTGTTGAGCATCCAGCACGTTGATCTGGACGCCTTCGGCGGCCTTGTCGCCCTGGTCGATCGTCAAGCGGCCGCTCGACTGATCGACGTTCGTGCCGTTCTCGAACACGACGCCGACCTTTACCGGATTGTCGTCGCCGACCGTGCAGCCCTTGAGCGCCAGCGAGAACGCGCTGCGACCGGCGACGGAGCCGACGTCGACGAGCGCGGTGGTGCTGACCGGCGGCAGCGGGACGGTGAGATCCGATCCGCCCTCGACGCTGCACGTCGACGCGATGACTTTGCCGTGGAAGTTGACGGTGCCGTCCGCCGCGTGGGCCGCGGACGAAAAGGCGGCACCGGCGGCGATCAGCAGGAACGGGATGGCGCTGCGCTTGATGGTTCTCATAGGTAAAACTCCAAAGAAAGTTCGAATTTCGAAAGCACGCAGTGAATTTAAATCTCGGAAAGGCGCGTTTCGGATTGAATTGTGCCAATCTCGTAATGATTTTGTAATGTGACTGGTACGAATCAATACGTTTTTCTCTTAGTACAAGTACTAAGTTGTGTGTTGCCAGGATTGGCATTCAGGCGGAGGGGCCGGGGGAGCAGGCAGGAGCGGCCCGGATGGGCGAGCGGATTGTCCCGATGCCGAAATCGGACGGGGCGCCGATTCCGGCGGTCGCGCTATTCGCTATTCGAAGCGGATTGGAGGGGAAATGACCGGCCGACCGAGTGTGGCGGCCGGCCTGTCGCGTTGCGGGCGGGGCTCGTCATGCGACGTCCGCGCGCGCGTGCGAGCGTTCGCGATTTCGCCGAGCGCTGCGCGTCAGGTCGCGGGCGCGTCGATCGCCGGATCGAGACGGCGGTAGCCTTCGGTCGCGCGCAGCAGCGTGCGGGTGTAGTCGCGTGCGACCTGTCCGGCGCGCACGTCCTCGATCCGCAGTTGCTCGACGATCTCGCCATGCTGCATCACCGCGACGCGCTGGCACAGGAAGCCGATCACCGCGAGGTTGTGGCTGACGAGGATCATCGTCAGGTTGCGTTCGCGATGCAGGCGGCGCAGCAGGTTCAGGATCTCGGCCTGCACCGACACGTCGAGCGCGGAGGTCGGCTCGTCGAGCAGCAGCACGCGCGGCTCGACGATCAGCGCGCGCGCGATCGCGACACGCTGGCGCTGGCCGCCCGACAACTGGTGCGGGTAGCGGAAGCGGAACGACGGGCCGAGCCCGACTTCGGACAGCGCACGGGCGATCCGCGCGTCGGCGTCGTTGATCCGGTGGATCGACAACGGCTCGCGCAGCGTCTGGTCGACCGTGAAGCGTGGATGCAGCGACGCGTACGGATCCTGGAACACCATCTGCACGTGGCGGCGGAATGCGCGCTCGAGCGTGCCGCCGACCGGCCGGCCGTCGATCGACAGGCTGCCGCCCGCGAGCGGCACGAGGCCCGTCAGCGCGCGCAGCAGCGTCGACTTGCCCGAGCCCGATTCGCCGACCAGCCCGAACACTTCACCGTCACGCACCGCGAAGCTTGCATCGCGCACGGCGTCGACATGACCCGTGCGGGTCGGAAAACGGATCGAGACGTGATCGACATCGATCATCGTGCGGCCTCCTGCGGTTCGGCCGGCGCGGATGCGGGCGACGCGGCGTCGAGCCACGCCGGATCGCGCCGCAGCACCGGCAATTCGTCGGGCGGGTTCGCGAGCGGCGGATTCGCCGCGAGTAGCCCGCGCGTATAGGGATGCGTCGCGTTGCGCAGGTCGCGCGCGGCGCAGGTCTCGACCACGCGGCCCGCATACATCACCGCGACGCGATCGCAGAACGACATCACGAGCGGCAGGTCGTGGCTGATGAACATCAGGCCCGTGCCGTGCCGCGCGATCATTGCGTCGAGCACCGCGAGCACCTGCATCGATACCGCGACGTCGAGCGCGGACGTCGGTTCGTCCGCGATCAAGAGGCGCGGGCCGGTCGATACCATCATCGCGATCATCACGCGCTGGCCCATGCCGCCGGACAGTTCGTGCGGATACGCATCGGCGACGCGCGCCGGATCGCGGATCTGCACGGCCGCGAGCGCATCGACGATCCGTTCGCGCAGCGCGCGGCCGCGCAGCCCCGGCTCGTGCAGACGGAACGCTTCGCCCATCTGCTTCTCGACGCTCATCACCGGGTTCAGCGAATACTTCGGGTCCTGCAGGATCATGCCCATCTGGCTGCCGCACAGGCGCCGGCGCTCGCGCGGCGACATCGCGAGCAGATCGTGGCCCGCGAAGCGCATCGTGCGCGCCGAGCAGCGGGCGGCTTCAGGCAGCAGCCCGAGCAGCGCGCGGCCCGTCAGCGATTTGCCGGAGCCGGATTCGCCGACGATGCCGAGCCGTTCGCCGGGCGCGAGCGTCAGCGACAGGTCGCGTACCGCGTCGGTGACGACGCCGTCGTGTCCGCGAAAGCCGATCTTCAGGCCGTCGATCTCGCAAAGCGGCGTGGATGCGTGGACGGAATTCACGGGCATGTCACGCTCCATGACGAGGATCGAAGACGTCGCGCAGCCCGTCGCCGAGCAGGTTGAACGCGAGGCTGACGAGCAGGATCGCCACGCCGGGCAGCGTCGCGACCCACCACGCGTCGAGCAGCACATTGCGGCCCGATGCGACCATGAAACCCCATTCGGGGCTCGGCGGCTGCGCGCCGAGGCCGAGGAAACCGAGGCCCGCGACGGTCAGGATGATGCCGGCCATGTCGAGCGTCGCGCGTACGATCACCGACGACATGCAGAGCGGCATGATGTAGCGCAGCAGGATGCGCGGGCCCGACGCGCCTTGCAGCCGCGCCGCGTGGATGTAGTCGGCCTGCGCGATGCGGATCGTCTCCGCGCGTGAGAGCCGCGCATACGCGGGCCATGCGGTGATCGAGATCGCGACGACCGCGTTGATCACGCCCGGCCCGAGCGCGGCGGCGAACGCGAGCGCGAGCACGATCTTCGGGAACGCGAGCGCGATGTCGGTGAAGCGCATCAGCACGCTGTCGACGAAGCCGCCGCAATAGCCGGCCGTCGTGCCGATCAGCAGGCCGATCGGCACGACGATCACGACGACGAGCAATGCGATGCCGAGCGTGAGCCGCGAGCCGGCGATCATCCGCGAGAGGATGTCGCGGCCGAGTTGGTCGGTGCCGAGCCAGTGCGACGGCGAGCCGGGCGGCAGCAGGCGGTCGGGCAGCACCTGCTGCAGCGGATCGTGCGGCATGATCAGCGGGCCGACGACGGCGACGGCGATCAGCGCGACCAGGATCGCGAGCCCGAACAGGTTGAGCGGATTGACCGCGAAACGGCGCCAGCGGCGATACGCGAGGCCGAACGCGGCCTGCGAGCGCGACGCGGGCGCATCGGAGAGAAGCCACGCACGCAGCGTGAGACGCTCGGCATTCATGATCGGACGGCCTTCGGCATGGACGATGAAAGAAAAACGGTGGAAACGGTCATGTCGAAGCGGCCCTCAGCGTGCGCGCGGATCGAAGACGCGGTACAGCGCATCGGTCAGCAGGTTGACGGTGATGAACATCGCGCCGATCACGAGCGTCGCGCCGAGCACCGCGTTCATGTCGGCGTTCAGCAGCGCACCCGTCAGGTACGAGCCGATCCCCGGCCATGCGAACACGATCTCGGTCAGCACGGACCCTTCGAGCAGGTTGCTGTATGTGAGCGCGATCACGGTCAGCAGCGGCACCGCGATGTTGCCGAACGCGTGCCGCCAGATCACGCGGCGCTCGGACATGCCTTTCGCGCGCGCGGTGACGATGTATTCCTGGCTCAGCTGGTCGAGCATGAACGAGCGTGTCATCCGGCTCAGGTAGGCCACCGAGTAGTAGCCGAGGATCGCGGCCGGCAGCGCGATGTGCGACACCGCGTTGCGGAACACGTCCCATTCGCCGGCGAGCGCCGAGTCGATCAGCAGGCTGCCGGTGTGCGTGTCGACCATCCCGTCGTACGCGGGGTCGAGCCGGCCGGGGCCGGCGACCCAGTGCAGCCGCGCGTAGAACAGCAGCAGCCCCATCAGCCCGAGCCAGAACACCGGCACGGAATTGCCGATCAGCCCGACGAAGCGTGCGACGTGGTCGATCGGCCGGTTGTGCCTGACCGCGGCCACGACGCCGAGCGGCACGCCGATCGCGATGCCGATCAGAGTCGCGATCGATGCGAGTTCGAGCGTGGCCGGGAACACGCGCCTGATGTCGTCGAGCACGGGGTTCGACGTCAGCAGCGACATGCCGAGGTTGCCGTGCAGCACGTCGCGCGCGTAGATCAGGAATTGCGTGACGAGCGGCTTGTCGAGGCCGAGCGCGATGCGTTCGGCCGCGTATGCCTCGGCCGACGCACGGTCGCCGAGGATCGCGAGCACGGGATCGATCGGCACCTTGCGGCCGATCACGAAGGTCAGCGCGAGCAGGCCCGCGAACGTGACGGCGAGCGTGAGCGCCCAGCGCAGCACGCGCAGCGCCCAGCGCACGGCCGGGCGCCGCGCGGGCAGCGTGCGCAGCGCTTCGAAGGAGGAGGCGGGGGTCGACATGCGGCGAATCTTATTGCTTCTTCAGGTTGCGGTACGACACGAGATCGTTGATCGGTCCGACTTCGAGCCCGCTCACGCCAGGCCGCGTCGCGACCTGCGCGACTTTCTCGAACATGATCACGAACGGCGAGCGCGCGAGCATTTCCTTCTGCATCGCCTGATACAGCTGTGCGCGTTTCGCGGCCGTCGGTTCGGCGAGCGCGGCGTCGGTTTCCTTCGTCAGTTGCGGGATGTCCCAGCTGTTGCGCCAGGCCAGCATTTTATAGCTCGACTTGTCGGAGTTGTCGGGGTTCCATGCAAAACCCTGCGCGTTGCTGTGCGGATCGATATAGTCGGCCGACCATTCGCCGATATAGATGTCGTGCTGGCGTGCGCGGTATTTCGCGAGCGTCTGCTTGTTGTCGCCCGGAATCAGCTGCACCTTGACGCCTGCTTGCGCGAAGTTCGCCTGCACGGCCTGCGCGATCTCCGTGTACGGATAGTCGTTGCGCACGTCCATCGTCACCGAGAAGCCGTTGGGCACGCCGGCCTTCGCGAGCAGCGCCTTCGCCTTCGCCACGTCGAGCCTGTACGGATTCGCATTCAGCGTGCCGAGGAAGCCTTCGGGCAGGAAAGTCTGGTGCACCTTGTAGGTCGTCTTCACGACGTTGGCCTGGATGCCCGAATAGTCGACCAGCCACTTCAGCGCTTCCTGCACGTCGGGCTTCGCGAGCGTCGGGTTCTTCGTGTTCAGCCCGAGGTACAGCAGCGTCGCCTGCGGCGATGCCGTGACCTTCGCCTTGCCGGATTTTACGACCGATGCGAGATCGTCGGGGCTCAGGTCGCGCGCGGCGTCGACGTCGCCGTTCTCCAGCAGCAGGCGCTGGCTGGCCGCTTCGGGCACGTGACGCAGCACGATGCGCTTCATCGCGAGCGGCAGCCGGTAGCCGTCGAAGCGCTGCAGCACGATGCTGTCGCCGGCGGTCCACTTGACGAGCTTGTACGCGCCGGAGCCGGCCTCGTTGGTCTTCAGCCATGCGTTGCCGAAGTCGTTGCCCTGCTGGTGCGACAGCAGCAGCTTCTTGTCGACCACCGACGCGGGCCACGAGCCGAGCACGTTCAGCACGAAGGTCGGCGCGTATTTGCGGTCGGTCGTGACCGACACCGTCAGGTCGTCGATCTTCTTCACGTTCGCGGCGACGTTCGCCTTCGTGAGGCCGATGCCGGTCAGCACGGCGGCCGGCCCTTTGTCGAGCAGCACCGCGCGCTGGATCGACCAGGCGACGTCGTCGGCCGTCAGCGGATTGCCCGAGTGGAACTTCAGGTTCGGGCGCAGCTTGAACGTGTACGTCAGCCCGTCGGGGCTCACCGTCCACGACTGCGCGACGTCGCCGTTGAATTTCGACGGATCGCGCAGGTCGACGCGCACGAGCCGGTCGTACGTGTTCGCGACGTATTCCTCCGGCACCAGCTCGTAGATCTCGCCCGGATCGAGCGTCGTGAACTCGTCGAGCAGCGTGGCCATCACGAACATGTCCTTCGGCGTTTCCGCGTGCGCGGCGGACAGCGGGGCGGCGGCAAGAACGGACGCGGCAGCCAGCGCCGCGACGAGCCGGGATGTCAGGGGTTTCATGTGCGCTTCTCCAGTGGTCGTTGAAGTCGTTGTACGTGAACGGTGAAGGGGGTGTGCATCGTCGTTACATCAGGCGCCACGGGCCGCTCGCCGTGTTGTCGATCTGCGGTAGCGCGCGCGAGCCGGGCAATTCGTAGTGCCACCACTCGCTGTCGATATGCGCGAAGCCGGCCGCGTGCATCACGCCGAGCAGCAGCAGGCGGTTGTGTTGCACGGCTTCGGGCAGCCCCGGGTGGAAATGGCCCGACGCGGCCACCATCTCGTCGAAGCCGGTGCCCATGTCGAGCGGCTCGCCGTCGGTGCTTACCAGCGTCAGGTCGAGCGCGGTGCCGCGGCTGTGATTCGAGCCGCGGCCGAGATCGGCGACGAAGTTCGGATCGGGCAGGAAGTCCCACAGCACCTGCTGTGCCTGCGGCGGCCGGTATGCGTCGTAGATGCGCAACGTGAAGCCGGCCTGTGCGGCGACGTCGACCGCGCGACGCAGCGCGGCTTCGGCCGGTTCGAGCAGCAGACAGTGGGCGCGGCGGTAGATCGGCTTGCCGGTCAGGTTGCGCTCGGTCGCGTAGACGAGATCGATCTCGACGCGATGCGTGGCGGGCGTGATTTCGACGAGGCGGTGATGGGTCATCGGCGGTCCGGGGCGCTCAGGATTCGAATTGGTCGAACGTGTGCTGCAGTTCGCGGTTGCGCGCGACACGTCGGTCGATCGCGGGGCCGAGGCGGTCGACCACGGCCGTGATCAGCAGGTTGAACAGGCAGGTGAGCGGCGCGAGCGAGTCCCAGAACTGGCCGACGTCGGTCTTCACCTGCAACAGGTCGGCCGGCCACTCGCGTGCCCACGGGCAGTACAGATCGGTGACCAGGGCGAACGGCTGGCCGCGCTCCGCGGCCGCCTGGCAATAGCGGCGCGCGCTGCGTGAATACGCGCGCGTATCGGTGACGATGCAGTACGGCTGCTCGAACTCGGAATTCAGCGAATCGACGTACGAGCCCGACTGGCCGTCGGAATAGAACACGCGCGGGCGCAGGTATTCGAGATAACTGCTGAACGCATTGCTGATACCGCGAGTCGACTGGATGCCGAGGATGAACACGGCGTCGGCATGCGCGATCCGGTCCGCGACGTGCGCGAACACTGGTTCTTCGGCGAGCCGGTACACGTGACGGATCGCATCGAGTTCGCGCTCGAGCGACGACGCGAGCGTGCCGTCGCTGCGGGTGTCGTCGGAGGCGCGCGCGAGCGTGCCGGTCGTTCGCCGGTATTCGTCGAGACGATCGGTGATCATCCACGGACGGTCGCTGCTGCCGCGCAGTTCGCGTTTCAGATCGTCGAGGTTCCGGTAGCCGACGCTGCGCAGGAAGCGCCCGACCGAGATGCCGCTGGTGCCGGTCTGCTGCGCGATCTGGTCGGCCGTTTCGAGCCCGAGCCGGTCGAGGTTCGCGAGCATGTAGCTCGCGATGCGCTTCGCGGTCGGCGTCAGCTCGGCAAAGCGGGATTCGACGGTATGGGCGAACGCGCAGGTCATCGGAATGTTAGATCGTTGTCATCGGATGATTCGGTGTCATCCATCTAACAAAGCCAAAATCATCTGCGCCAGCAGATAAAAACTATGGCTTAACAGAGGGCGATAGGGCCGAGAGGCGTGTCCAACGGCAGGATCGCGAGGTGCAACAGCGAAAATTATTCCTGTCAGAGATATCCCGCATTTATTGTCTACTGGACCCACACCGTGAATCTCATCGTCAATACCCCTGGGCAACTGGGTGAAATCCTGTCGTCCACGCGTCAGGCCAAGGGGCTGAGGCAAGCCGAGGCGGCGACGCGCATCGGCGTCGGGTAGTCGCGTCTGGCGTCGCTCGAGAGCATGCGCACCGAAAGCCTGTCGCTTCGCCAACTGCTCGAATTCACCGCGCAGTACGGCCTCGAAATCAGAGGCCGCGCAGCCGGATCTCGATACATTGTTCAGCGCGCTCGTTGTGTTCTGGATACTTGCCGGGCCGGACGGGCATGCGAAGAGCTTCAGCCTGCGCTTGCTGCCGGGCGGACGTTTCCGCCTCACGCAGCCCTACGCCGTGATGTCGATCCGGCCGGTCGAAGGCGACGGTGCGGATCAATGATCGTGGCACAACGCGTAGCTCGCGATGGCCGTGCACGGCAGGCGCAAGCACTAGGTGATGCGCGACATCACGCGTCGGCACTTTACCGAGATGGCTGAACAATGCCTGCTCGGCGATATCGCGACGCCGCAGGTGATCGAGTCGGGCGGCGCGGCGTTGCCCGCCGGGTTTCCGGCGCGGATCGCCGACCGTATTCAGGGCGGATTGCGCTTTGCCGCGCAGCGTCTCGACGACATGCCGCACACGTGATGCCTGGCGCGTGAGCGCCCGGCACCACGCCCGTCTTTCACTGCTGCATGTCCGGCGCTTCGCGCAGCCGCCAGATCGCATTGCACTGCTGGCCGCCGAGGCTCGTCGAGCGCAGCGTGATGACGGCGCCGGCCACGATCCGATACCAGAAATGCGCCATCAGTTCGGTGCCTTTGCGCTGCGCGTGTCCGTCGATCAGCACTTCGCATCGCAGCGGCGACGGCGATCCGGACGGGTGCGTGATGTACACGTTCAGCCGCTCGATGTCGCGGGTCGCGGTGAACACGATCTCGTGATTGCCGCTGCCGACGAGCATCGTGCCGCCCGGTTCGTCGATCGCCTGCAGGTACGCGCCCGGGCTTGCCTCGAGCGCGGCGGCGGTGACGGTCAGCCCGGCCGCGCGCACGTACTCGGTCGCCGCGATGCGGGCACCGATCGTATCGGACGGCGACGGCGTACCGTCCGACAGCGCGAACGGCATGCCGTCGCGCAGCGCCGAGTCGACATGGTTCGCGTAGTAGCGCCAGCGGTCGAAGAAGCGAATGTCGCCGGTCATGTGCAGCGCACGGATCGGTTCACCCTGATACCGCAGCGTCGTGATGCCGTCGTGCGCGTCGAACGATTCGTGAATGCCGTTCTTGCTGACGAAGTTCTGCACCGGGTCGAGCAGCGCGGTTTCGCCGCGTGCGCCCCACAGGTGCAGGAACGTCGTATCGATCCCGAAGCATTCCTGGAAGTCGGTGCCGATGCGCGCGACGCAGTCGCGCAGGTGCGCCGCGTAGCGCGTCCATGCCGCCGCCGTGCCGGCCACGAGCCCGGCCTGCAGCGCACCGCCGTGGCGCGCCGTGACTTCGTCGACGACGAGACGCCAGTGATGGTCGCGCCGCTCGCCGATCAGCGGCGTGACGACGAACGTGCAGAAGAGCGGATCGGGGCACGCGTACAGGCGGTCGTCTCCGATCTGCGAGAACAGGTCGAACGACGGCGCGCAGAACCAGATGTCCGCGTCGTACAGCGCGAGCCTGGTGATCCGCGGATTGCGCGCGCAATAGTCGGCGGCCTCGATGAAACGGCCGACCGGCAGCGCATGCGTGCTCGATGCTTCGATCACGTCGACCGACTGGCTTTCGAGGATGCGCCGCTTGTGTTCCGACAGCCCGTAGCCGATGACCGCCACCGTCCCGTCGTAGCCGGTTTGCCGCAGCGACAGCAGGAACGGCACGAGCATTTCGTACCACGCGCGGTTGTTGTCGTTGATCGCCACGCAGACCGCGTGCCCGTTCGAATGCATGGTGCCTCCCCGTGGTGCGCGCCGGCTCAGTAGCCGACGTGGCGTTCGCAGACGACCGCGCCGCAACCGCGGCTGTCGTGATACGTGATGTGAAACTGCTTGTTGTCCCACAGCCACTGGAACACGGCCTGGTACACGCCGGACGTGTTCATGTCGTGCAGCACGATCTTCTTGCGCGCGAGCGGACCGAACCGGTTCAGCTCGGCGAGCGTCTGCTCGTACGTATGCGTGGTGTCGATGAACAGCAGGTCGGATGCCAGCGGCTCCATCGCGAGATCGTCGGCGATCCTGAATTCGAAGTCGATCGACAGGTTCTTCGCCGCGTGCTTCAGCTCGTCCTGGATGTGGAAATACTGGTCGGTGATGTCGACCGACACGAGCCGCTTCGGCTGCGCGAGCATGAAGGCGGTCGTGGTGAGCCCGGTGAAGACGCCCAGCTCGAGGATGCTGTCGCATCCGGCGGCCGTGTCGGTATAGAAGTCGAAGCGCGACGGGCTGTCGCCGAGCCAGCCGATCGGTTCGATCTTGTACTGGAGAAACTCCAGCCGCAGTTCCTGTAGCGAGCGCATTGTGTGGTACCCCGAGCGAAGCGTATTGGAAGTGTGATGCGCCCGCGCGCCGGTATGGCCGGCAGCGCGGGCAGCGGGCGTTACTTGGCCAGCGTCCGGTACGACACGAGGTCGTTGATCGGTCCGATCTCCGGCCCCGTCGCGCCGGGGCGCGTCGCGACCTGCACGACCTTCTCGAACATGATGATGAACGGCGAGTTCGCGAGCACGGACTTCTGCAGCGCTTCATAGCGCTGCGCGCGCTTCGCGGGCGACGGCTCGACGAGCGCGGCCTCGGTGTCCTTCGTCAGTTGCGGGATGTCCCAACTGTTGCGCCACGCGAGCATCTTGGTGGTCGACTGGTCGGAATTGTCCGGATTCCATGCGAAGCCGCGTGCATTGCTGTTCGGGTCCATGTAGTCGGGCGACCATTCGCCGATGAAGATGTCGTGCTGGCGCGCGCGGTACTTGCCGATCGCCTGCTTCGCGTCGCCCGGGATCAGCTTCACGCGGATGCCGCCCTGCGCGAAGTTGGCCTGCAGCGCCTGTGCGATCTCGATGTACGGATAGTCGTTCGGCATGTCCATCGTCACGTCGAAACCGTTCGGCAAGCCGGCCTTCGCGAGCAGTGCCTTCGCCTTCGCGACGTTGAGCTTGTACGGGTTCGAATTCAGCGTGCCGAGGAAGCCTTCGGGCAGGAAGGTTTCGTGCACCTTGTAGGTCGTGCCGACGATGTTGCGCTGGATGCCGTCGTAGTCGACGAGCCACTTCATCGCCTGCTGCACGTCGGGCTTCGCGAGGTTCGGGTTCTTCGTGTTCAGGCTCAGGTACAGCAGTGCGGAGACCGGCCACGACGCGACCTTGATCTTGCCGGCCTTCGTCAGCGCGGCGAGGCTGTCCGGGCTCAGGTTGCGCGCGGCGTCCACGTCGCCGTTCTCCAGCAGCAGCCGCTGCGCGGACGCTTCGGGCACGTGACGCAGCACGACGCGCTTCATCGGGTACGGCGTGCGGTACTTGTCGAAACGCTGGAGCACGATGCTCTCGTTCGGCATCCACTTGACGAGCTGGTACGGGCCCGAGCCCGCATCGTTGGTCTTCAGCCAGCCGCTGCCGAAATCGTTGCCTTGCTGGTGCGACAGCAGCAGCTTCTTGTCGAGGACCGACGCCGGGCACGCGCTCAGCACGTTCAGCACGAAGCTCGGCGCGTATTTGCGGTCGGTTTCGAGCACGAAGGTCTGCGGATCGACTGCGCGGACCTTCTGCATCACGTTCACCTTCGTGAGGCCGAGATCGGCGAGCACGCCGGCGGGGCCCTTGTCGAGCAGGATGGTGCGCTGCAGCGACCATGCCACGTCGTCGGCGGTTACCGGGTTGCCGGAGTGGAACGTGACGCCGGGGCGCAGCTTGAACGTGTAGGTGACACCGTCGGCGCCGACGGTCCACGATTGCGCGATCTGTCCGTTGAAGCGCGTCGGATCCTTCAGGTCGACCCGCACGAGGCGTTCGTAGGTGTTCGCGACGTACTCGGACGGCACGAGCTCGTAGATTTCGCTCGGATCGAGGGTCGTGAATTCGCCGAGCTGGGTGGCGACGACGAAAATGCCGGGCGGCGTCGCGGCCTGCGCCGGCAGCGCCGGGACAAGCGCGACGAGCGCGGCGCTGACGAACAGCCGGGACAGCAGATGCTTCATGCGGGCTCCATCGAAAAGGAATCGTGGTGCGATTCTCTCATCGACGGCCGCCCGGATGAAAATATTCGACAACGCGCGCACGACGGCGCGCAAAGGGGCGCGGGCAGGCCGGGCGAGCGCCCGGCGCCGGCGGCGCTCAGATCACGCAGCGCGCGATCGCGAAGCGCATCGCTTCCTCGGCCGGCTCGCTGCCGGAGCCGCGCACGACCTTGACGACCGAGCCGTTGGCCGACGGCGTAAGCGTGACGAAATACGAGCGCGAGCCGACGGCAATGTCGGTGACACCGTTGTGCTGCGACTGCTCGGTGCCCGACAGGCGGCTGTCGAGGCAGTTGGCGATCGCGTAGGCCGGACGGGCCGACGACACGTAGATCATCGGCGCCGAACCGGATGCGGCCGAGTCGGAAGAGGGCGCGGAACCGCAGGCGGCGAGCAGTGCGGCGGGCAGGAGCAGCAGGAGTCGTTTCATGATCGGAATCGTCGTGTGTCTCGTGTCGAGGCGGGGTACGCGAAACGCGGAGCTTCGCGACGAAACCGCCGGAATCGTGCCGTTTTTGACGGTCGATGCGGGAGGCGGCTGACGTCGGAGTATACCCGCGGCACCGGACGCGAGCGCGTTGCTGAAACGATTCGATACAGAAGCGCCCGCTGTCGCGCGGCGGCAGCGGGCGTTTCAAGCGGTGGCGAATCGACGCGTGCCGGCGTTACGGGCCGATCTTGTGGCTGACCGCATTTTCCTGCTGGTTCAGCGCGTGCTTTTCGCTCTGGGTGATGTGGCTGCGATCCTGCGCGGCCATGTCCCGCTCTTCCTGGCGGATCTGGCGGTCGTCACGGTGCAGGCGCGCGGCCTGTGCGTGCGACATCTCGCCTTCCTTCACTTCGTGATGGATCCGGCGATTCTGGTTGGCGAGGCGATGATTGACCTCTTCGCGGCGCGGATGCGCCTGTTGCCACGGCGTGTCGGCGAACGCGGTGCCGGTCAGCACCGACATCAGGGTGGCGGCAATCGCAAGATGGCGGGTGAAGGCTCGCATGACGTTTTCTCCTGTCGTTGCGCGTCACGGAACGTGCGCGCTTGTCGAAAAAACGCCGGGCGGGCCGCGGCTGTTGACGTTTCCTGCTGTATCGATTGCAAGTCTTTATTACGTCTGCCAATGGCAATTCGCAATTCGCAAGTGCGATTGCGGCGCGCGCTCAATGCGCGCCTGCTGCCGCTGCATCCGTATCGCCACTGCCCGCGCGCGACGGCTTCGTGATCCAGATCAGCGGAATGATCGCGACGAAGATGATCGCCGACACGTAGAAGATGTCGTTCAACCCCATCACTGCCGCCTGCGAATCGACCGACGCGTTGAAGAACGCGAGCGCCGAATCGGGGCTCAGATGCAGCAGCGAGCGGGCCGCGTCGATCTGCTGGGCGAAGACCGGGTTGCCGGGGCTCGCCTGTTCGGTGAGCCGGACGTGATGCAGGATCGTCCGGTCGTTCCACGCGTTGCTGATCAGCGACGTGCCGACCGCGCCGCAGAACGTGCGGCCGAAGTTCGACAGGCCGGCGGCGGCCGGGATCTTTTCCGGCGGCAGCCCCGACAGGATGATCGCGGTGAGCGGCACGAAGAACATCGCCATCGGAATGCCCTGCAGCAGCGTCGGCAGCACGAGGTCCCAGTGCGACACGTCGGAATAGAACATCGTGCGCATCATGAACACGACGGCGAAGCCGATGAACGCGAGCGTCGCGAGGTAGCGCGGATCGGTGCGCGGCAGGACGCGTCCCATCACCGGCGTCAGCACGATCGCGAAGATCCCGAGCGGCGCGGTGGCGAGCCCCGAGTCGATCGCGCGATAGCCGAGATAGCCCTGCATCCACTGCGGCAGCAGCACGAGCGTGCCGAAGAACATCCCGTATGCAACCGAAATCGCGATCGTGCCGCCCGCGAAATTGCGCTGTGTGAAGAGCCGCAGGTCGACGATCGGATTGGCTGCGGTGAGCTCCCACACGAGGAAGAACGCGAAGCCGACCAGCGCGACGATGCCGAGCGCGACGACGACGGGCGAGTTGAACCAGTCGAGATCCTTGCCCTTGTCGAGCATGATCTGAAGCGACGCGACCCACAGCACGAGCAGCACGAGGCCGACCGTGTCGATCGGCATGCGGCGCGTGGCCGATTCGCGATCGCGGAACACGATCCACGTGACCGCCGCCGCGAAGAAGCCGACCGGAATGTTGATGTAGAAGATCCACGACCAGTTGTAGTCATACGTGATCCAGCCGCCGAGCGACGGTCCCGCGATCGGGCCGACGAGCGCCGTCATCGACCACAGCGCGAGGGCCGTCGCCGACTTCGGTCGTGGCCATGCGCCGAGCAGCAGCGCCTGCGACAGCGGTGCGAGCGGCCCGGCGACCGCGCCCTGCAGGATCCGGGCGGCGAGCAGCGTCGGCAGGTTCGGCGCGATCCCGCACAGCCACGATGCGAACACGAACAGCAGGATCGACGTGACGAACAGGCGCACCTGGCCGAAGCGCTGCGTGAGCCAGCCCGTCAACGGAATCGACACCGCGTTCGCGGCCGCGAAAATCGTGATTACCCACGTGCCTTCGTCGACCGACACGCCGAGGTCGCCCGAAATCGTCGGAATGGCGACGTTCGCGATCGACGAGTCGAGCACGTTCATGAACATCGCGAGCGATACCGCGATCGTGCCGATCGCGAGCCGGCCGCCCGTCAGCGGGCCGGGATTGGACGGAGAGGACATGGCGTTCCTGCGTGATGGAAGGTGGTCCGCGCGATGCGGCGCCTGCGCGGGCGAACCGCGAAGCGGACGGACGCACGCTGCCGGCGGGCGGCGCGCTCAGGCGGCGCCGTCTTGCGGCAACGTGCGGTTCGGTTCAAGTGTCGAATCGGCGGTGCGACGCCGTGACGGGCTCCGGCTGGCGGGCCAGCGTCGGTCAGGAAGGCGCGACGCGCGTGACGCGTCGGCGGGCAGCGGGCTCGTGGCTGCCGTAGCGTGTGGTGTCGTTTTTCATGGCCACAGGCTAACGATGCGGCGAACGGCGATCAACGCTTGCCCGCTCATTAATTCCTTTCGTCGGCCGCAACAATCCGGCCGGCGCGGGCCGAATGCAGGACGTGCGATGCGCGTTACGGCGCGCTTCGCCAGCCGGTGAAGACGTCCGTCAGGAATTCGACGAACGCGCGCACCTTGCTGTCGAGCGTCGCGCGGCGCGGATAGAGCGCATGCAGCTCGATGTCGTCGGTGCGGTGCCAGTCGGGCAGCACGATTTCGAGTTCGTTCTTTTCGAGCCGGCGCGCCGTGTAGTGTGTGGAGATCAGCGCGATGCCGCCGCCGCTCGCGGCCTGGCGCAGCACGGTGACCGATTCGTTCGAGATCAGCACGGGCCGCACCGGCACGTCGGCGACGTCGCCGGCCGCGTTGGTGAGCCGCAGCGTCAGGCCCGGTGCATCGCGGCCGACGTACAGGATGTCGTGCTGCGCGAGTTCCTGCGGCGTTTGCGGCCGCCCGGCACGGTCGAGATAGGCCGGGCTCGCGGCGAGCTTCGCGTGCGACCAGCCGAGCGAGCGCGCAACGTAGCCGGAATCGGTCAGCGTGCCCGCGCGCAGCGCAACGTCGAAACCGTGCTCGACGAGGTCGAGCGGGCTGTTGTCGTAGATCAGTACGAGCTGGACGCGGGAATAGCGCCGGTGAAACTCGGCGAGCGCCGGCTCCAGCTCGAACAGACCGATCGAGTAGGGCACCAGCACGCGCAGCGTCCCTTCGGGATCGGTGCGCAGCGCGCGCGCCTGGCGGTCCGCGTCGAGCAGGATCTCCTCGGCGCGCAGGCAGCGCTCGTAATAGTCGCGGCCGGCTTCGGTGACGGCCACGCGGCGCGTGGTCCGGTACAGCAGTTGCACGCCGAGATCGTCCTCCAGTTGCTTGACCTTGCGGCTGACGCGGCTGAGCGCCAGGTCGAGTTGCACCGACGCGGCGGTAAAGCTGCCGCGTTCCACCACACGCAAGAATATCCGGATGCTCTCGAAGTCCATACAGGTTGTTTCCGTGTTCGGCTTGCGCGCATCTTACCGTCGCTGGCCGAATCGTTTCATGTCGACCGCGCGATTATCCCGCCCGCTGTAATAACGCATCCCGCGCAGGCCATAGTGGCAGCCGCCGCGCGACCGTATGCTCGCCGGATGAAATTCGCTCTCCCCGGCCTGCCGCCGTTCGCGGCGGTGCGCACCGCGTTGCGCGACGCATGGCCTGCCTTGCCGCCCGGTGCGCTCGGCTTCGCGCTGCGCAACACGGCCGCGTCGCTGCTCGCGCTGTATATCGCGTTCCGGATGAATCTCGACGACCCGAAATGGGCTGCGTCGACCGTATGGATCGTCGCGCAGGGCAGTCGCGGAATGGGGCTGTCGAAGAGCCAGTACCGGATTCTCGGCACCGCGATCGGCGCGGCCGTCGCGCTCGCGCTGACGGGCGCGTTCGCGCAGACCCCCGAGCTGTTCCTGCTGGCGCTTGCCGCATGGATCGGCCTGTGCGCGGGCGTCGCGACGTTTCTGCGGAATTTCCGTGCGTACGCGGCGGTGCTTGCCGGCTACACGGCCGCGATCATCTCGATGGATGCGGCGTCCGCGCCGCAGCACGCATTCGATATCGCGACCGCGCGGTTCCTGTACGTGGCGGTCGGCATCCTGTGCGGCGCGGCGTTCGAAACGGTGTTCGCGCCGGGGTCGCCGCTGCGCGATGTTCGCGCGCGACTCGCCCGCTATCTCGCGCGTGCGGTGGCCGTTGGCGCGGAAGCG